>NZ_JSXC01000027.1 GCF_000803215.1 Pectobacterium fontis | reverse complement strand
GAGGTTCCGGCAACGGTGTGTTCCCAGTCGATTTTGCGGTAGGCCAGTGACACTTCAATCAACTGGGTGTAGTCCAGTTTGGACGGGTCCTGGCAGTGTGGCATCTTGCAGTCGATGTCCACGATGGTGGCGTCAGTCAGCACGGTAGAGAAGAAGTGCTCCTGCTTACCTTCTACGGAGGTGCGATACCACTTCAGGGTCACGGTCGGCAGCATTTCACCGGACGCCAGTGAGTTGTACATCAACGGAACCGCTTTGTTCAGCGCGACGGTGAACTTGAACGGCTTGTGGACACGCTGACCGGATGGCTGACCGGACTGTGGGTCGGTCGGTACGGTAACGATGTGTTTGAATTCCTGTACCAGCATTTCATCTTCATGGCCTTCCAC
>NZ_JSXC01000026.1 GCF_000803215.1 Pectobacterium fontis | reverse complement strand
TGTTCGTTACCCCGGCGAACGCCGCTTCCGCGTTATAGTGGTAGCGTACCGTCGCCCCCAGCGGGTCCGTCGCTTCCAGCAAATTATCGAACGCCCCGTAACGGAACTGATAACGCTGCCCCAGCGCATCCGTCACCGCCGTCAGGTTACCTTCCACATCGTAACCAAACCGCGTTTCGCTGCCGTCTTCGTACACCACTTTTGACGGCGATTCGCGCACACCGTCATACTCCCAGCGCCGTACCTGCACGCCTGCCTCATGCGCGATATGTCGCTCCGTCAGGCGGTCAAGGTCGTCATAGCGAAACATCACCGCAGGGGCATTATCACGCTCAAGCCGATTCAACAAACCACGGCGGTTATAATGGTAACGCTGTAATACGCCATCCGGGGCTATCACTGTCGACAGGAGTCCGGTTTCTTCGTAACGATACAGCCACTCTCGGCCTTCCGGGTCATTCACCTCAATAACCTGCCCAGCCGCGTTACGCTGATAGCGCCATTCACTGCCCAGCGGGTCGGTATAAGCCAGCAGTTGCCCATTATCATCATACGCATAGTGATGCGTCGCACCGTCAGGCAGGGTAACGCTTGTGACCTGTCCCCAGTCATTGCGCTGATACACGGTGCGTCCACCCAGTGGGTCGGTCTCTGCCACCAGTTGGTTGTCTACCCACTCAAGCCGGGTCTCACCGCCATCCGGCGTGCGTTTGAGCAGGATATTGTTGCGCGCGTCACGCACGTAGCTAAATACCCCGCCAAACCCGCTGTGGTAATGACTGGTCAGGGTGTCGTCGTCATACTCAAAGTGACCCTGCCAGTAACCCTCAGCCCCCCGGCAATAAGTGACTCTTCCTTTACTATCATAATCGTGCTCACCCCAGGTATGAGCCAAATCAGACCAGCGTAATAGCCAGCCTTCCGGAGAATAATCGTAATCAAAATTACGTCCCTCACTCCCCCTTACCTGTATTACATACCCGTGCTTATCATAGATATAACTCACCAGAGTCTTGATAGGACGACGAGCAGGAGTACATAGTGTTAACGAAGTGATTCGATGATATTGGGTTGCGACATGAATAAGACGCTCATCTGGTAGCACTACCCAGCGTAGAACGCCTCTCTCCCATAATAAAGAGACACCATTATTCTGTTTATCCGTTATTGCGGTAAGAAAAAGTTGCTTGCCACAAGAGTGCTCAAAATAATATCGCAGTCCATTTTGATGGACTACTATCAATTTTCCATTTTCCCGAGTCAGTCGCCACTGAGGATTTGATAGGGATAAACTGACTTCTCCTTCATCGGGACTATTGAATATAGCTTCCCCATATTCACCATCCAACAAATGAACCACACCTTGAGATAAAGTCAGATTCATATCCCAATTCGTACGCCATAATTTTCCTAATAACCCCGATTGTCGGGTTCCACCAGAACGGTAATAGCGTTTAAAAAACACGGGAAATACGCCAGAAAAAATAACATCCGTTCGCCAATCCACAGCAAACCCCGTTGCTACATCAACCGGATCGTTTTTACATACACTCTCTGAGGTACAAAGATTATTATCTTGTTCCTGGGATTCCGCTTTTTTCTTTGATTTATCTGGATAATCACTTTCTGGCGGCGTTTTATCAGCAATAAACTTCTCTGAGACATCCTTATCATTTTTTCCTAACGCGGTTCCTGAATCTTTCTTGACCACTTTACCAATGAATATTTTTATTTCCCGAATGATATCATCTACCGCACTTCGAAAACGCTGAATAAATCTTCTTATCGTTTCAATGACGCCAGAAAAAGCATCCTCTGTCCAGGCTATGATCCAGTTTCCCTTTCCTTTTTCAAACGCCATTTTCAGGGCTAATTTAAGTGATAACTCAATGCGCTCAAGCAATGCTATGGCTTCGTCGCATTTATTTTTAATTACGTCTATGATTTCAAGCAACCATCTAACTATATTACCATCAGAGATATGCCGGATATGTTGAATCGCTTTCTGTACAGCTTGCGGTGTATTTGCCTTACAGACACTCAGGATCGCCTTTCCTCCCCGTTTTATTACATCGCCTAGACCAGGAATAAAGCCAATAACCGCTAAAGCGCCTTCTGCAAGAAATACCCAATCCTCAAAACGATCCGTATTTTCACACCCCCGCCATAACCAATCCCCCAGAAAATAGACATCCATCGCTTGACCAATAACCGGCACACATCCAAGTATGACCTCACAGACCAACATCACAACGATTTTACTGCCGCCATCCGCTGTCTCAGCGGCCAAACTACTCTGATGAATAGTATTGATAGCCTGCTTTAATTCTTTACTTCCTGCATTAATTTGTCGATTTAATTCCCACAATCGATCATAGGCTTGCTGCTCTTTATCATCTAACGAGGAAAATAAGGAATCCCATAAAGAACTATCATCAAGATCAACTTCGTAGTCATCACTATCATCCGCATCATAAACAACAATTCCTTTTTCATGTAATAAAGTAAATAATGAGAAATATTCACCAGCTAATGCAGCATAAGCAGGATTAGACTGGAGTAATGGGTTATTTTCTACCGTAGGCTCAGGAGTAAAAGTATCGCTACCCTCCTCAAAATAAATTTCATATCCTCCACATCCCATATCCTGAATCAAAGCTAACCCAGCATCATCGGTTTTACCTTTAATTATTGTCCCCTTACTGTCTTTTACGACAAAAGGCGCATTTGGTACGGGGCGTCCAGATTCATATTTGTAATCAATCAGTGTCTTGCAACCACATTCGGAGCATCCTCCAGGGATGATATTATCGGTAGAAAATTTTTCATTTGCGGCATCCCCGCTGGCAGCTAACGCGCTGCTTTTATCCTGGCTCATGAAATGACGTCCTTTTTATTTTATGCTTCTTCCAGATGGTCAATGGCTGCCTGATACAGCCGATCCATACGGCTTTGTGTGCCAATATGTTCAGGCTGTATCAGGATATTTTTCGCCCATGCCTGATGAATGAATTCCGGTGAGAGTTCCGTCGCTAACGCCAGCCAGCGCACGATATCGCGATCGTTGTTAAAGCCGTTGATCCTCGCCTGCTGCACTTGCTGATGGATAAACGCCTGTAGTTCATCGTCAGGCGCGTGCTGCCAGTTCGCATGGTACGTGCGCAGATGCTCCCTGTAGCGCGCCAGATTCTGATGTTCGGAAGGCACCATGATGGCTTGCCATTGTTCATCACTGAGTTGGCGCGGCAGGATGTCCGTAATCGAGTGGGGTTCGCGGGTCGTGAGATTTAAAGCGCGGATCGCACCATCTGGGGAAATGTCGCAAAAGCTGGCTATCGGGCCATAGAGCGCACAGGCTTCTTGTGCGGAGCTGGCAGAGAGCAGTTGATTCACCACCTGCCAATCCCCCACACGCAGGATGGCATTTTCTCCAGAAGGTGAGGCCACTAAGCTCCATTGTCGCAGGTGCTTCGTCACCTCAATCAATTGATCGAGCGGTGAATATGCCTGCATAAACCATTCCAGTTGCAGGCCCATTCCCCAGCCGGGCTGGGTGACAATGTGCTCTTTTACCTGCGACCAATTAGCTGCATGAAGCGGGATGCAATAGGGTGATACCGAGGCATGGACACGTCCTGCCTCTCCCCAGTACAAACGCGTCTGTTCCAGGCTACCGCCCCAGCGCTCGGCCAGCCAGGGCACAGCATCATTCATCGATGCCTCGGCTATAACAAAACAGCCCCCCTGAACGATACGCGTTTGCCAGGCGGCGTCATCTTCCGGCATCAGTTCAAGAAAAGGTGGCGATACACTCACGGCGTGACCTCCGTTATGTCAGGTAACTCTCCCCGCATCCAACCAGGGCGATGATAATTAAACTGCACGCTTTCAATACGTTCAGGCTCAGATTTAAAAATCCGAATACTGTCGGCCATCGAATAACGTTCAGTCAGATGAATAAATATGGGGTGCAAATAAAATTCACTCCCCAGTACCCAGCGATGAGCAGACCAGGCTTCACATTCCGCTTCGCTGGCTTTGGGATAATATTTCCTTGCCAAGGCAATGCCACTAATAAAACGTTCTTTGACTATTTCGACATCCAGCGGAAAAACACATCGTTCACCGACAAAAAGAAACAGTTCATTGGCTAAGCGGTGCAGACGATTGTGATTAGCGAGAAGATAATATTGATAATTGGTTAAGATAATTTGGTATCTTTTATTCATGTCATCATTATTTTTATTCTCAATTTCTCGCTGTGCGAATAGTCGATACTCCCCTCGTTCGCTATTCACGATGGGTACATACAGCTTATTCAGCGAACCGAGAAAACCCGTTTGAGAAGCCAAATCCAGAGTTGGCCACCAGGCGGATAAAATATCGGGTACATAGCTACGAAATAGCGCTCGTGTACCATCGGGCCAGAGACAGAAAATGCGCTGCTGCCAAAAATCAGCCATCTGCTGTAATGTCAGTTCGCTGTGCATAAGGACGATGCCACCATGCCGTTCCGGCTGAGTATCGGTCAACCAGTGCAACAGGGTTTCACCGGGTTTGCCTTCTTCTATTTTCACTACAATTGGTGCCCACATTTGCCAGTTTTCGGCATCCTTACCCAAATGCAACTGCTGCCATATCTCTGCCGCCGCAGGTTGAAAAGCCTGCCAATATTCAGGTAATGCAGGATAACGTAGCGGTGAGATAATTGCGTATAAAGGCATATCAGACTGGCTGATTTCAAACAGGGTATAACCGTTTGCCATCATCGTTATTTGCCTGTAAATAAGAGATATTTTGATATAATAAGATCATGAACAATCACATTTCATGCCCCAACAATCATGCAAATTATCGGGATATAAAATGTGATTTTTTTATGAAAAGAAATGAATAATAAAAACCACGAATCAAAAATAAATTACAGCGGTAATCCTTTTTCCCTGCGCTCTCTCACTTCAGCAGGCGACAGGGGGGGGAATGTAACGCCGCGCTCCTGCAATTGCTGTTTCACCTTCAGTGCCCAAGGGTATTGAGGGGATTTAGGAGACATGATGGATAAGCTGTCGTGTACACGCCACGCCAGGCTACTGCCGGTTGAAGAATAGGTATCGAAACTTGCGCCCTGCTCAATCAACCAATAAACAATTTCGTATTCATTTACATAGGCAGCATAAAGCGCACTATTTCTTTTATTTTGATCTTCTAAATTCAGATCAGCCCCTTTCTCAACGAGTAGCTTAATATCAGCCCATCGTTGCTCATTAATGGCACTAAATATTGCAGGCTGACCACGACGACCAATTGCATTCGGATCGCCTCCTGCATCCAGAATAATGCGCAGCCAGTCTGGATCTTTCGCGCCCGCCACAGAATTGACTGCGCTGTCGCCAAAGCCGTCTTTATAGTTTGGATCGACACCCAGTTTAAGCGCCAACGTGACCGCCTTTTTATCCTTCGTCTCATAAATCAGCCATAACAGCGGCGTGACGCCTTCTTTTCCCTGAATATTCAGGTTAACGCCCTGCGACAGTTGATGACGGGCTGCCGATTCGTCACCTTTTTGAATACTTTCCAGTACCGCCACCACAGGCGGTTCAAAAAGTTCACTCGCCCGCATACTGTGTCCTCCTGCCTGACAAGCGGTTAATAATCCCAGAATAACGACGCCCAACCATTTTATACGTGCCAACCATTGCATTATATTCCCCTGAATGTATTGGTTATCTTCCCGATATCTTCCTTTTTCTGGCTTTCAATACCCGCAATCACCTGATCCATACCGTGACGCGCAATTGGTGAACCGCCAACAGCGGGAAGGGCCATCATATCACCGCTTGCTTTCGGCAGGCCCCCTTCCAGTAATTTTGCGACACCGATGACGCCCCCAAGCACTGCACCAGTGGTTCCACCAATTAATGCGCCCGCGCCAGACAATAAACCAGGAATCAATGCCTTACCGTAGGTTTGCGCCATGGTTAATATCTCACCATCGACCGCTTGTGTTTTAATTAATGACGCTGTTTCTGCCAATGTCGCACCACCACCTCGCAAGGCAGTATTCTCATGTAATCCTGCGGCATTGAACGTATAGCCGGGAAGTTTTGTCACACTGACCGCAGCGGAGGCTAACCCGCCTCCCAGAGAATGGCCAACAATAGCAGGTGGAGGATTTGGCATCAGATCTTTGACTTGAGTCGCGAGATCCATTGCTTGTTTGTACTGCGCTGATTCAAATCCCATACCCTGAGTGGCGTTAGTCAACCAGTCTTTAACGCCAGTCACCGCATTATTAGTGCCCCGATAGGTCAACATCGTTTCGCCATTAATCGCAGATTTGAACAAAGCAGAACCAAACCCTGTTTTCTTATCCATAAAATCATTTTCTGTCAGGCCTGGAAGCTGACTCGTATCCAGAATATCCAGCCCAACCGGAGCTTTCGGCAGTTTATCCAGCACGCCTCGTCGAAATTCATCGACCGAATACACATACTGGGCGGCCTCAGCGCGTAAGATACTGTCGTTATTAAATGCCAGCCGCTTCGCCGCATCGGCTAACCCCGGCAGTGATGCCGCTTCGGTTGCTAATTTAGCACGCGCCAGATAGCGATCTTTACGCTGAGCGATGGTGAGTAAATCATCAATAATGGGCAACTCGGCGGCGGAAGCCCACTCCATTAATGTCGGCATCAGCATCGGCGTCAATGCCAGCAGAGGCGCACGGCTTTTTGCCGATTGCTCAGCACACGATTTCACCGGAGACTGGTAGGGCGAGTCGCCAATGATGACATTCCCACTGCCCGCAGCGACCGAACCGCCACAGCCGATCGCATCGCCGATGCGCGCCGCCAGTTTTCCATTGATGATAACCGTACCAGAGCCAGCGGATATCGCGCGGTTATGTACGCCGTGAGGCATATTCGGACAGGGACAAGCATGGAGCAAAACTGCATCACTTTTACGGGCAGCCGGTTTGCCATTGATGATGACATCACCGCTGCCTTCAATAATCGGGGTAGCAGGAAAACAGCCGTGACCCGCGCAACTGTCCCCTAAACGTGCAGCACCTGGCATAGTTCCTCCTTAACGTCTGTCTGGCGCGTCCGGCAGAGTCGGCTTGGTGGGGTCTTCTGGCGTAATCGACACCGGAGCCGTCCCTACGCCAGCCGCTCCGCCGTCGTTGATTTTCACAATCGTCCCGGAAATCGTGACGCCTGCGCTGTCAATCTTGATAAAACCGCCGGGCGCTTTGATGGTCAGAGCCTGCCCTGCCTCCAGCACGATATCCGCCGCTTTCAGGTAGCTGTCCGTATTCACCAGAACGCGTTGGTGCGCACCGATCAGCGTCTCTTCAGAGCCGGACATCGTGGTCTGACGGCTCCCTTCAATGCGGGTGATCTCCCCCCCGCCGATGAACCGCTTGAAAGAAGCCCCAATCTTCTGAATGAAACTTCGGCCAATTTCCTGATGATGATCCTGACCGATGTTTTCAAAATCATCTTTACCTATCGTCCGGTGACGGTGGCGATCAACCCGCTGAAACTGATCCTGAGCCACGCTGAGGTGCTGATCGCGTCCCACGCTTTGCCGATGGATATTATTAATGACTCCATCCATATCTTTCTGCGCGTGGTAATAGATTTGCTCACGCGTCGCTTCATCCTCAAAACGCAGTTCGTTGAAGCCGCTGCCTTTATGCGTATCGGTACGCAGCGTGGTACGTGTTTTATGGGCGGGTAAAATATACGGCGTTGGGTTGGTGACGTGGAAAGTTCGTCCAGTGATAATCGGCTGATCCGGATCGCCTTCCAGGAAGCTCACGATCACTTCGTGACCGATGCGCGGGATCGCGATCATACCGTACTGGCCGCCTGCCCAGCCCTGACTCACCCGCACCCAGCACGAACTCTGGTCGTTGCTCGCACCGTATCTGTCCCACGGGAATTGCAGTTTCACCCTGCCATACTGGTCACAGTAAATCTCTTCCCCTGCCGGCCCCACCACCGTCGCGATTTGCGGGCCGTCCACCATCGGTTTGTACGGCATCACCGCGCGCCATGTCGTCGCGCCTTTCACCACCGCAAAGCTGTTGCTCATCGTCGTCGGCTCACCGCCGCTTTCCTCTTCCAGCGCCTGCGGCTGCTGCCCCACATGCGTCACGCTCACCGTCTGCCACACCGCATTCAGCGTCGCATTCGGGTGCTCTGTCAGGGTAAACGTGCTGCCCGGCATCAGCCCCGCGCAGTTGGACTCCCCTTCGCTCGTCACCGCCCCTGACCGCAGCGCGTCCAGCCGGTAGCCGCTGAACGCCTTTCCGCTCGGGTCCTGCTTATAACGCCCCGGGTAGTCGTAGTGCTGGTAACTTTCACGCTGGTGCTCCAGCTCGCCGCTCATCTTCTTGTGTGACAGCCCGTATGCCGGTGTCTTGAAGCTGTAGTCTTTCAGCTCCACTTCCGCTGTACTCACCCGCTCCGCGTAGTGGAAACGCCGGACATAGTCGCCCTCGCTCAGTCCCTGATTGGCGAGATTAAAGAACAGTTCAGGGCCTTTGCTCAGCGCCCCCGCATCGTCGGCAAACACCACACGGTGTTTCCCCTCTTCGTATTCGTGGAAGAAGTACAACCCTTCCTCTGCCGCCAGACGGGTGATAAACGCCAAATCGCTTTCCCGATACTGTACGCAGTATTCCCGCACCGCATGGTCATGACGCAGCGCAAAGGCGTAATCGCTAATCCCCGCCTCTTCCAGCAACGTACTGATTATCGCTTCCGGCTTCTGTGTCTGAAAAATACGGGCGTTGGTGCGCAGACCCAGACGCCACAGCGCCGGACGGACTTCTATCTGATAACGCGTGCGACGGAATCCGGTGTCACCCTGCGTAAATCCACTGACAATCCCGCTCACCCGACGCTTCAGTTCGCCCTCATACCAAATCATCAGCTCGCACGGCTGGTCCAGCACCGCGCCAAAATCCACATCCGGTAATCCGCTCGCCAGACTCAGCGATAGACTGAAAGGCCGGTTCAGTCCCTCATCCAGCCTGAAATCCACTACCGCAAAGGTGCCTGCCTCCAGCGCGCCAACCTTGACGGTGAACTGTAATCCTGTACTGTTTGCCATCTGCTCTCTCCTTCTTCCTTCACCGCGGCCATGGCTACCGCACGCCCCGGTTTCACCCGATGCGACACGCCGCTATCCTGATTGATATGAAATACCTGAGTTGTGCTCTGAGTCTGCTCACACCACAAGCCATGTTGGTAAAAACATCACGCCTGCAAAAACACTGCACGGGGAAAACCCCCCGGAGAAAAACGCAGAAAACCCGGCGCAAGGCCGGGTTTGGTGGGAATTACGCTTCGATCGGCGCACGCCAGTCATCAGAACCGGAGGTTCCGGCAACGGTGTGTTCCCAGTCGATTTTGCGGTAAGCCAGTGACACTTCAATCAACTGGGTGTAGTCCAGTTTGGACGGGTCCTGGCAGTGTGGCATCTTGCAGTCGATGTCCACGATGGTGGCGTCAGTCAGCACGGTAGAGAAGAAGTGCTCCTGCTTGCCTTCTACCGACGTGCGATACCATTTCAGGGTCACGGTCGGCAGCATTTCACCGGACGCCAGTGAGTTGTACATCAGCGGAACCGCTTTGTTCAGCGCCACGGTGAATTTGAACGGCTTGTGGACACGCTGACCAGATGGCTGACCGGACTGTGGGTCGGTCGGTACGGTAACGATGTGTTTGAATTCCTGTACCAGCATTTCATCTTCATGGCCTTCCACATAGATGTTGCCGACAGAGTCAGAGGTGAAAGCACCGGCGGTAATGTTGCCCTGCGTTTTCCCTTCGATGCTGATATAGCATGGAGTTGGCATAGTCTTGCTCCTTGTTGTTGAACGGGGTGAGTTGTTAAACGTGTTTAGTAACGTCCCACTGCGTATAGCAATCCACATGCCAATTTTTATGTTATTGTTTTTAATAAACAATTACTTAACTCAAATTTTCCCTAAGCCAAATTTGAGCAAGAAGTTGCGCAGACCTCGCGAAAAAACGGCATCCATTGCGCAAACAGTGATTTACACCAGAAAGTGAGCAAGAAATTGCGCAGAATGCGCATTTGTTCTGAAAGTTTGCGTTAGGGGTGAATTAGTGCAACAAATTGACGATTGAAAACAATAAAATTGATAGGAAAACATCGATTTTAGGTGGTAAATACACCACATCACTCTTACTAAAAAGTAAGTATTCACCAACCTTCCTATGAAAACACACATCTGAAAATTGTTGTTATGGAACATAAATCATTGAGGAATGCTGGCGATAATGACCAGCGATGACATATCAACCTATATTCACACTTCCCCCGCCAATCAGCACACCGCCACAGCTTACTCCATCCCCTGAGCGCGCCGCGGGTTTACCATCAACGAATACCGTGGATGAACCGCCACTGATGCTCCTGTCATGACCGTGAGGAATCAGAGGATCGCCCTGACGAGCCAACGGCAAGCCATCCACCTTGACCGTTGATGAACCTACTGAGACAGATGTCGGAGGATAGCTACCGTGCCCGGTATCGATATCGCCTAATTTAACTGCGTTACCCATTTTTAGTCCTTTTAGCAAAATAGTCAGGCTTTCAGTAACATTCGTGCTTGCGGCCTAGTCATCGATCGCTAATATCTCTATACCACGTGGGACGAAGAAATTATTGTTCCTCAACATGGTACTCGCCTGATCGTCCATAATGCTGTTCAGTCTTTCAGACGGTGTATCGTCAAGAGGGGTACCTAAACCGGGAATATAAACTTTGGAATACGTGTATGAAGACGTAAGGTCTGCTTTTATCTTCAGATTGTGGGCGCGAAACAAACGTCCTACGTTAGTCAGCCGCTGGCTCTCTTCATCAACATTGATATTTCGCTTCATACCATCAAAGAAAAAACCCAGTTGTAACGCCAGTGAACAAGTGCTTATCCCCGCCTGATGGCGGCTCTCTTCACGCGCAACGCGACATTCCATATCATCCCAATCCACTTTATTTATCTCCTCGTTCTATATGTATCGACGATACTATCCATTTCAACGACACAGCTTTCAGCCCACCTTACCATCGGTTTATTATCAGGTAACATCAGTACACAGAAACCATTCTGGCCTTTATCTCGTTTAGGCATGGGTAAGGTAATAGTATGTTTCTCAGGCTGAAATCCCTGTTCTTCTTGTTGCTTCAGAGTGGCGCTCAATAACCAATCTATTTTGACCGTCTCTCCGTCTATACTATACGGGCCAGCAGAACTGCCACCCGAGTTAAGACCATCAAATGCAAAAGTATTCCCCCCCATATTGCCGTTGACATACACATAGCTAATGGGGCGGTCGATCACCGAATGAACAACAATTGACGCCCCGCCATGCCGCTCCTGTATCAGGAACGTCCAGCCCAGCCAAAGCACCAGCAGAATACTTGCCGTCCACCGACCCCAGCGCGGCAATATCTGCCATATCGCCGTTATCAACCCCGAGATTGCTCTCGTCAAACCACTTGCCGCACTCATGTTCGTTCCTTCTGCTCTTCCAAAGCCTGACGACCACCTTCCAGATAGATTAATGCCCACAACCGTCTTTGAGCCTCCAGCGCGCCAACCTTGACGGTGAACTGTAATCCTGTACTGTTTGCCATCTGCTCTCTCCTTCTTCCTTCACCGCGGCCATGGCTACCGCACGCCCCGGTTTCACCCGATGCGACACGCCGCTATCCTGATTGATATGAAATACCTGAGTTGTGCTCTGAGTCTGCTCACACCACAAGCCATGTTGGTAAAAACATCACGCCTGCAAAAACACTGCACGGGGAAAAATCCCCGGAGAAAAACGCAGAAAACCCGGCACAAGGCCGGGTTTGGTGGGAATTACGCTTCGACTGGCACACGCCAGTCATCAGAACCCGAGGTTCCGGCAACCGTGTGTTCCCAGTCAATTTTACGGTAAGCCAGCGACACGTCGATTAACTGGGTGTAATTTCCAACGGAAATTACTCAATTTTCCCCGATGACCAGTGCATCGCCAGCCGCTGTCCGGCCTTGATTTCATCCGGCTGCATGGTGGCTTCCAGATCGTTACGCGCATGGATGGCTTCGGGCATTCCCTCCGTCGCCGCCATGGCATACCAGGCGTAAGCATGAATACGGTTGCGGGATGCACCTAGCCCATCCTGACGCATCATCCCCATTCGATACTGCGCCATACGATTGCCCTCATTCGCCGCCAGACGGTACTGCTTCATCGCTTCGACATAATCCTCTTTACCGCCTTGCCCCAGCCGCAGCATATCGCCATAAGCCAATTGGGATTCGGTGTCGCCTGCTGATGCCGCTTTGGCATATTCTTCACGCGCTCGTGTGAATTCATTCGCTTTAAATAAGCGATCCCCCAGTTCACGCTGCGCCCGGATATAACCCGCCGAGGAAGCCTGAATCAGGTACTGTTCACGTTTTTCATGAGTGGTCTGGCTCTGGCTAAGCAAATAGTCAGCCTCACCCGATCCTCCAGCGGCGGCGCGCTCTAGCCAATAACGCGCCTTCTGCTCATCCCAAGGTAAGCGCTTACCTTCACGGTATGCCTTTCCTAACCACAACTGGGCTTCAGCATCTCCTGATGACGCGGCCTTTTGATACCAGTTCAACGCATTCTCGCCGTCTTCGTGTCGGGCCATCCACAACTGCGCTTGTGCCTGTCCTAGCGTCGCCGCGCGGAAATACCAGCGTTCGGCCAAATCGAGACGAATCACCACGCCTTTCCCTTGCTCATAGCGCTGCGCCAATTGGTACTGTGCATCCCGATTACCAAGTTCAGAGGCCTTTAGTAACCACGATACGGCATCTTTCTCACCGCCCGCGTGCGTCGCGTGCCACTCGGCAACGATCAATTGCGCGGGGGCATAGCCATTTGCCGCTGCGGCTTCAAATGCGCTCAGACAGGCAGCCACCAACTTTCCCTGATGCTGAACCTGGCAGTCCATACCGAGGCGATGCCCCGCTTCGCCATTGCCCAAACGTGAAGATGTCGTCCACCACTGGCGGGCAAACGGGCTGTTCTTTGGTGCGCCTAGCCCGGCCTGATACCAGTCACCAACCTGAAGTGCGGCAGCAGCGCGCATTTCCTGATTACCCGGAAGTTCAGACCGCTCAGCCGCCTTCTGCATCCATTGCATCGCCTCGGTATACTGAGAACGTTTGGCTAACGTTTTTGCCAACTGATATTGCGCTTCTCCATTTCCCCGGTTTGCAGATGCGACTAATTCCGCTTCAGGCAGTGAAGCGACCGGCGCCTGACATGACGCCAACCAACAGGCTGATAGGGCTATCAATAATTTTCTGTATTTCATCATGTGCTCAGCGGTTTTCCCTTCACGATAATCAACTGGCAGCATTGCCCTGCTGCAAACGGTACAAGCGGATATTGAAGGATCGCAATTCGTCCTCCATCGCACGTAGCTCCGCTGGCGTTAGAGACTGATTCTTGATTTTCCGCGTCTCAAGTTCCCGCAGCCGAATCCCAAACGGGACATCCGACATCAGATCTTTTTGCATGTCATAAAGTTTTGATTTCAGGTAAGAGATCGTCACCGTCCGACGCTGCCTCTCCAGTTCCAACAGTTGCTGCAAGGTATCATTGAGACGATCGCGCGCCTGTTCGTAACCCAGCGTTTTTGGCTCATCACCCTGCTGGCGTTCAAGCGAGATCTGCCATTGGCGCTCCATCTCTTTCACCGCGAGTGAATCGGGATAGAGCTGCTGCATCACATTTTTCAATCCATTACCATATTGATAGAGGTAAAACGGCGACGCATTTTTCACCTGTTCCAACTGTGCCTGATAACGATTGATCAACTCACCTTCCATGCCTTGCAATTTCTGCTCGCCCAGAACAATACGCACCCGACGAATGTCATTATGATCGGGGGCGGCGGGCAATGCGTACGCCGGCTGTTGCAGTAACGCCAGCGCATCGGCTTTCTGTTTCTGCCAATACTGCCAGCCTGTTATCGCTGCCACGGGTAATGCGCAGGTCAGCAGCCCGGAGACAAACCAGAACCAGGCTGGCTTCTGCTTTTTATGCGCCTCGATCTTTAATACCGTAGGTTTCATTTGCCCTTTCTCCCGTCCGATGAGAATGCTGCCGGCAGGCAGTGGAGCCTGACCCGAACCTGACGACCCACCACCTTGTACCGTCGTTCCGGGTTCCATGTCTGAATGAAAGAACACCATCGGTGGGATCTGCATATCCTGTTTTTTCAGTTCCTGATCGTCCGACACAATGACAATCTCGGTTTCATCAAACAAATGGGTATAGCCTTCAACGAAGTGCAGCAAGTTCTCGACGCGAGGGATGCGGCTCAGGCCTGAGTTATGGAGCTTTTCACTCATCAGTTGCAGCGCGCGTTCACAACGGTAAACCAGCCGCTTGTGTTCATGGCTGATGGCGTACTGCCGCACCACCTCACTGATGCGGGCAATAAACCAATCCAGCATTTCGATACGCGCCCGTTCCTGATGTATGGGCGGCCAAAAGTTATCCCACTGTGTCACAATCAGGTTCGCCAGAAACTCACAGCTTTCCGTGAATCCTGTTAACCCCGCCAACCGTGAACGCGCCAGCGTAAAGTAGATCGCCGTCTGGAGATCCACGCCCTGTTTTTCAAAGATGGTGGTGGCCATGTCATGCACCAGCATCCAATCCACATCGGGGCGGGACGCATGACTCAATTTGTTAATTTCTGCCCGCAGTACGTCAAACTCCGGCAGCATCCGTGGATCCCGACCCACCTTCAGGGCCTGTTGTGCATCTTGCATATCACATCATCCAGCAATAGGGAGCCTAGATAGGCTCCCGAGAGTTAATTTAATACAGCGAGTCAGGCAGCGTGAACTGGCTGAACAGACCACCAGCAAACGGGTTATGGCTGGCATCGGTATACACGCGATACGTCATCGCCCCGTTCTCCAACGAGAAGCGCACGTCAAAAGTATTCTCATTAACCTGCGTTAGCTGATCGCTGTTGATTAAGCGGAACATCGCCCATGGCCCGCTAAAGCTCAGGCTACGTGGTGAACGTTCACGATCGTCCGGCACCAGCGTGAGCTTACTTTCGGCGCCATCGCGCATGCTGTTTGGCCACACCAGCGGTGTTTTCTGGCGACGACCGTGGCTGTATTCCAGCAACTGTCCATCCAGATTCAGCACGCTGCGGCGCTTGTTCGCCGTCAGTTCCAGCGGCTCCAGCACAAAGTGGACTTCCAGACTGCCCTGCGCGTTGAACAGGGTCTGGCGGATGCGGTTGGCACGTTCAAGCTGTTTCACCAGTTCAGCCTGTAAAGGTGACGCCATACCTTCTTCCAGCATGCCGCTTTCCATCATCGACTTGAGGTTGGTTTGATAGAAACTGTCCAACGTCCCGCCAGCCATGAAGAACGTTTCCATTTCCGATAGCGGCACATCTTTGTTCGATGACGGGTTGAACGGGTAGCGATCCGCCAGCTTCTCATTGAACGGCGTCACCACTTTATCCAGCCATTCCTGATTTAGCGACGACATCGCTAACCCAGTAACCAGACTGGCGCTTTCCCCGGCTAATTGTCCTACCCAGCGATCCAACGGTGCGGGAAGACTGCGGGCATATTGCTGTAAAGCAAATACTGGATCGGCAAATTTATTGCCCTGCCGCGCCTGTACGGCCTTCAGCGCCGCTTGTCCTGGGTCGGTGGCGTTGACGATCTGATCGAGATAGTGATAGAGATCGGTCAGCTTTTGATTCACCTCTTGCACCAGCGGCCCCTGCTCACCACGCCCGCTCAGCGCCGCATTGATGGTCATAAACGGACGACCGATACGCGTGTTGATGCTCTGCGCCGTGTCGTTATCATCATCAGCCAGCTTGCGGATACGGGTATTATCACTGACCGTAGTCAACACGCGCTGGAAAGGCTGATCGTTACCGGTAATATCCGTAAGGATATCAAGCGCCTGTTCCGGTGTATCGAGTGTCTGGACATCAATGTTCGCCAGCACTTTCTGCCACTGGTTGATGTAATCCGTGATGTAACGATCGTTCACCTGACGCAGAATTTCCCGTCGATCGGCCTCACTGAACTGTGCACGCTCACGTTGCCCCAGCACCCAGGCGTCCAGCGCTGTCAGCTCTAACAGCGCTTTATCCTGCTTGAGGTAATAATCGCTAAAACCGGGATACGTCAGCAGACGTGGCACCGTTCCCGCTTTGTCATTACGCAGAGAAAATACCGGATCAAACGTCGGCCCAACTTCATCGCGGATCGCTAAATCCGGCGGCAGCACCTGCGTCGCCTTCATCACCAGACTCTGGTAAACGCGCTGATACATCGGCAGTTTGCTCAGTTCCTGCTGGGCCAGCGTAATCGGCTGATTAAACGGCGCAAAGGTGCTAATCGCCACCGCATCTTTCTGCTCACGAGACTGGTGCCAGTTGGTGTGATCGAGGGCGTAATCCAAATGCTGCATCAGTTGTTCCTGCACATTGCCCTGTCCGGGAAATGCCTTCTGCCAGCGCTGCGTCATAAACTGTTCAACCAGCGCTTTGTTACGCCCTGACGCATCATCCAGCATCCGCATCACGCGCAAAATCGTCAGCTTTTGCTCACTATTGGCAGGTGCCTGATTCAAATCTTCCAGCAGCCCTTGCATCACCGCCGGTAAAAAGCGCTGATTCAACATTTGCAGGTAGGAACCTTCAACATAAGGTCCAATCTTATCGCCCTGATATAGGCCCAGATCCGCCAGCATCGGCGTACGTTCGTGGTAATTACCAAAGGATAAGGTTGCATCACGAATCAAGTTGAGACGCGGCAACTGCTGATAACCGTAACCCGGCTGCCCTTCCAGCTCATTGGTGCCAATGAATGCCTGCGCTTTCGTCAGTACATTGCGCCCTGCCTCTTCATTGACCCGATAGAAGTGGTGCCAACTGCCAATCAGCGCCAGACTGGCGAGCAGCATGCAGCCCACACCAATACTGAGCCGACGACGACGGTAGAGGCTATGCAACCGGTTTTCCCCCGCCAGACTGGCTTCAGGGAAAATAACATCCGGGAAGAGACGCTGTACAAAGAACGTATTCGATTCACCGCGCAGCGCCGGGTTAATCGGCTCTGGCAGTTGATAACGGCGGGAAGCCGACTGCGCAAAAGCATCGAACGGCACCCCTTGTTGATAGACGGAACTGACGTAGACACCGCGGATCAAGAACGCGCGATCTTCGCCCGTCGCTAACGTTTCCGTCAGCACCTCCATCACGTAATCTTTCACCCCTGCCAGTTGGCGAACAAACGAGAACAGCGAATTACGCACGCTTCTGTCCGATTGCGTGAGCAGCATATCGGGCAGGTTGTCATTCAGGTGTGTGACCCACTCGTCCCAGAAACGTTCCAACTCCTCCAGCCAGCCTTTGCCATTGCTTGCTTGTGGGGTAAACGTCACACCTAATACGGCCTGACGCGCCTCACGGTTCAATTGGCGGTAAATTTTATCGAATCCGCTCAGCATATCCAGCCGCGTTAGCGCGATATATACCGGTAAACGCGTGTTAATGTTGACGGAGATTTCCTGCAACCGGGCGCGCATAACTTGCGCATAGGCTTTGCGATCCGCGACACCCGCCTGTGCCAGCCAGGAAATATCCAGTGTCAGCACCAAGCCATTGAGCGGCTGGCGGCGGCGATTTTCACTGAGCCACCGTAGCAGGTGTTGCCACAGCCGGGCATGGCGCTGCCCAAGTGAATCGCCCTCCAGCTCAGGTTGTGCGAGCAACTGCCCACTCGGATCCCAAATAACGGCAGATTCCCCAACCCAACTGCTGACCTGCTGGCCTGTCGCCACATCTCGCAGTGCGGCATCCAGCTTCGGATTCATTTTGTTTGCCGGGTTGGCACGATGGATCAGGCTACTTTTCCCGCTTCCCGCCAGACCAATCGTCAGATACCAGGGCATCGCATACAGCGCTTTTTTACCCAATTGAGTCTGAAACGCTTCCAGCCAGCGATCGAGAAACGTCTGCTGGCTGTCAACATAGACCTGTAGGGGATCCTGCTCAATCACCTGCTGCACATGGCGTTCCGCGCGCATCAATTGTACGCGACGCCAGACCAGCCAGGCGCTATAAGAGAACGCCAGCCACAACCAGACCAGCGTGAACACCACGCGACCCCAGATTCCCTGTAATGGGCGTGAGTCGCCCACCGTCAAACGCGGCCCCAGCCACCAGGCCAGAACCAACACCACGATCCACAGTAGCGCCCCCAAAAGCAGCCAGGAGGGTTTCAGTTTAGGCAACTGCTTGCGTAGAAAGGTTATGATTGTTTTAAACATAAGTGACCATTCACTCCGAATGTCTTATTTTTTACGGGATGCCGCCAACCGCTCTACGCGGCTGACCATTCCCGGTTCCCATTGCATCAGGCCCAATTGCTGGCTTTCCTGCCACATGTGCTGATAGTGCTGTGCTGCCAGTGATTTCATCCCTTCTTCGGCGAGTAAATCCGCCAGTACCAGCTCGGCATAAAAGCGATCGCGTGGCTCTTTCAGACGACGCATGCGTTCATCCAATAGCTGCATCGCCGCACCGATGCCTTTCTCATCCCGGCAGGCTGCCGCCTCGGTCGCCAGATCGTCCTGCCGCACACCGCCGCCGCCGCCGCGTACGGGCTGGCTGGACTGCAACCACTGGCTGCATTTGCCGGTCAGAAATGGCGCACCATCGCTGAACGCCAGTTCACGCAGTTCCGGCAAACGCTGAATAAACGCCGAAAGCTCCTCGGCAATCGCCATCGCGACAGAGGTATGCCCCAGCCGCGAGGCCACTGAAGCAGACAACATATGGCCATCAAACCAGTAAGGTGCCAGCACCAGACTTTGTTCTATGCGTTCCCACAGCGCCAAATCGGCCTGCGCCAGCGCACTTTGGTATTCATCCACACGGTCTGACGAGACGGGTGCCAGTTGCGTTTTATTCCCCTTGGATGACATCGGCGGCGTGGCAATACTGGACCAAATAGCATGACGCCGCAGGCGATAACCAATAGGCGATCCGGGATGACGTTCAACCAGCAGCGCCGCAACGTTAAGTTGGGTTTGCCGCCAGCCGCGCTCGTCGGATGAATTAATCTCTACCGAACTGGCTGGCGTCGGTGTGGCACTGGTGCGGATTTCACTTCCCCCAGTAGCACCGCTGCCGCTGGCCGTCGGGATCGATTTCTCCGTCTGGTTCGCCTGTTCCTGCGCCTGCTGCCGCTGTCTGGCGCGTTTAACACCCAGCACCAGTTCATCCGTCATCGCCGCTTTGTCGCCAGCCAATTCACGCCAGCGGGTCGCCACCTGCTCCGCGAGTGTTTGTAATTGCTCTAACTCTGCGCTGGATGCACTCTCCGCAATACGAGGAAGCACAGTCTCAAAACGCCGAACGATCTGGAGCATCAACTTCTGTTTTTGAACCGGACTGGCAGGCCAGGCGGTAACCCAGTAACTCGCCAGCCAACTGTCCAGCAGCATCAGTGCCGTGGCAAACGGTGTTGCTTTGGCCGGATGCTGTAAGCAACGCAGTAGCTGCACCAGTACCCGCATGTCTTTGGTTTTGCTTTCCAACAAGGTCAGGCAATAACCTGCTACCGCATTGAGATCGACCTGGTTATGCGCCAGCGATCCCAGCTTGACCAGTTCCGTTTCGACCTTTTCCCACAGCGGATCGTCAGCCAATACCGCGGCGCGCAATCCCTCATCCGGCAATGGGGTTTGCAGGCGTTTACACCAGGGATGTGCATGCATAAGCGCCTCCTTTACCAGTGACACTGCTGACGTAGCGGCACTAATGCCTCACCCAGCCCAGCGAGTTCGATACGCAGCACGTCGCCATCTGCGCCGTTAAGCACCAGTTCGCGATGCCCAATCCAGCGTTTTAATGCATCAATCGCTGGCAGGCCGCGCCCTGATTCCAGTAACTGCCCACGGTTACGGATAAACCAGCTATCGGACACCGTTACACCATCAAGCTGCGATGTGACGGATTCCCCAGCCCAGGGTTTACTGAGCGTTAAGCGTAAATGCGTAATATTGCTGGCACAGCTAATCACCAGCGTATTGCCATCAGCCAGCACGCGGGTGAGGGTCATATCACCGCTGTCTGCTTCGCGTCCCAGTTGAAAGGCTTTACCAGCCGCGTTATCCCCCTGTGGAGACAACGTACCGGTGCGCTCGGCTTCCCGTCCCAGGGCGTCATAGCAGGCGAGTCGCAGCTCTGAAGCCGTTTCATTGCGACACTGTTCCCATAACGACTGCCAGGCGGGATCGGGCGTCGCGGCGGTTGCCAACAGTAGGGGAGCCATCGTCAGAAACATCAATTTACCTCCAGCTTCTGGCATTTGTGGTCAAGAGTACGTTTAGGAATATTGAGGCTATCGGCCACCAGCAGGCGGTTTCCGTGAAACTGACGCAGGCGAGCCTCAATGACTGCCGCTTCATATAGCTGTGTGGCGATGCGCAAATCGTGGATGTGTTGATAGCGATCCTGTTCTTCTGTCGTGCTGTTCGTCAGCCGGTCACGCAGTTCAGGCGGCAGCGATGCCAGAGATAGCGCCTCACCGTCCGGCGTATGCGCGCAGGCGACTTCCAGTAGGTTACGCAGCTCCCGTACATTACCAGGAAAGTCATACGCCACCAGTTGACGCAGGAAAGTTCGGCTCAACGACCCCCTGTGTGTTTGCTGTTTCTCTGCAAACTGACTCATGAAGTGCTCGCACAACAGGCGAATATCGTCTGGTCGCTCGCGTAATGGGGCGATCTGCACCAGGCATTGGCAGAGACGATGATAGAGATCCTGCCGAAACACCCCATCAGAGACCTGTTGTTCGAGCGGCTGGTGCGTCGCAGCAATCAGACGGAAATCAGAATGAACTTCTTTATCCGCGCCCAGAGGACGGAAGCTGTGCGTCTCCAGAACCCTTAGCAGTTTGGCCTGCATGGGCTGTGGCATATCCCCAACCTCATCCAAAAACAGGGTTCCGCCATTGGCCTGTTCTACCAGACCAATCTTGTTGCTTTGCGCGCCGGAGAACGCCCCTTTCTGATAGCCAAACAATTCACTTTCAATCAGATTTTCCGGGATCGCAGCACAGTTGATGGCAATAAAAGGTTTGTCGGCGCGTTCGGAGCATTGGTGCAGCAGACGCGCTACCACCTCTTTCCCTGAACCGGTTTCCCCCTGAATCAGCACCGAAAGCCGATGTTTTGCCGCCTGATAAATCTGCTGGTGCAGCGCTTTAATCACGGCAGACTGCCCCACTAGCGTGGTTTCCACCCGCTTTTCCTGTTCACGACGGCACTGTCCTTCATCCTTAATCTGACGAAGCGAATCTCGCAGCGCCACCTGTTCCCGTCGGGTATGCGCCAACTCACGCAGCAGCATCAGTTGACGACAAAACACCTGCGCCAACTGTTGGCACTGCCCCTGCTGATGCAACGTTTGCAGGCTTGTCGGCGGATCCAGCAGTGCCAGCACCGCCAGCGGCTTGCCGCTCTCCGACAGCAGCGGTAGGGCGTGAAGCCCGCAATTCGCCCCGACCGAGATCAGCATCTGCCGCAATTCACGGTGCTCAATGCGAGCACCGCCATAAAGAGAGTCCCAGGTTCGCGCCTGATTTTTATGCAGGGCATAAGCCAGAGGATGGCTAAAATCATCCACGCCCAGACTGAGCGCCACAGGCGTGTCATGCACCCGCCCCTGACAGGTCAGTTGCCTGCCGCTGACATCCACCATCCCCAGCAGCATCCCTTGAGGCTGCCAGATTGCCTGTATCGTCTCCAGCAGCCAGTCGCACAGACCGGCCTCATCATGCTGTCGGGTCAGTGCAAGCGCCAGTTCAAGGGCATGTGGCATACTCAGCCCTCCACCTCAGTCTGGAACTGGCCGGCTTCAACGCGGAAATGAATACGGCTGACAGGTTCCCCCGCAGACAGACGTTGCAGTAGCTGTAGCGAAACCGGTGGCAGCAAGGCGCCATCAATCACCGACTCCAGCATACGCGCGCCGTTTTCGCTGCGGTTCGCCAACCGCAGAATCTCTTCCGGCACCTCATCGTCAATGAGGACATCGGCACCAAAACGCTGTTGCAGCAGAGAAACCAGACGCGACAATTTGCCCTGTACGATCTCCACCATGGTGTCATGCGCCAGCGGCAGATAAGGGATAACTTCCATACGCGCCAACAGCGCAGGTTTGAAGAAGGCCGCCAATTCAGGATAGAGCGCATCCAACAGCACATCCGGCTGCTCGGCATAGTTCACGATCGTCTGGAACCCGAGGTTGGACGTCAGGAAGAACACCACGTTACGGCAGTCGATCACCCTGCCTTCACCATCAGCCAGTTCACCTTTATCAAACGCCTGATAGAACAGGTTAAGCACATCCGGGTGCGCCTTCTCCACTTCATCCAGCAGCACCACGGAATACGGTTTCTGACGGATGGCTTCGGTCAATACGCCGCCTTCACCAAACCCGACATAGCCAGGAGGCGAACCAATCAGGCGTGAAACCGTATGTTTTTCCTGATATTCAGACATATTGATGGTGGTCAGATAATTACGTCCACCAAACATCAGATCGGCAATCTGTACTACCGTTTCCGTTTTACCGACACCGCTCGGCCCCACCAACAGGAATGCCCCCAACGGACGCCCCGGACGACGAAGATCCGCACGGGCGGTCAGCAGGTGTTTATGCAGGTGGGCAATCGCCAACTGTTGCCCTTTGATCATCTCGCCCAAATACTCAGGCAGACGGGTGACAACATCCATTTCGCCCTGAGAAATGCGGTTCAGCGGCACGCCCGTCCACTCGGCAATGACCGCCGCAATCTGCGTTTTGTCAACGTGAGGGGAAACCAGCACGGAGGCGTGTTGCAGTGCTTCCAGCGCCTGTTCACAGGTAGTCAGTTCCGCTGCGGCTGACGCGGCATCAAAATCGACAGCCTGTTCTTCATCCAACAGTGCCGTACGCAGTTCAATCACGCGCTGAACCTGCGTTTTCTGCTGCTGCCAGTCGGCTTCCAGTTGTGCTAACTGTGCCGCTCCCGTTTCGCGGGCATCACGCAGTTCGGCTAACCGTTCTTCGGTATTGCCCAGACCAATACGCGCCTGACGCTCAAGCTGGGTGATTTCCATCTCCTGCTGGTGCAGACGAGTCTGTAGCTGACTGACCGCTCGCGGGGGCGTCGTCAGGTTAATGGCGACGCGCGCACTGGCAGTATCCAGCACGTCGATCGCTTTATCAGGGAGCTGGCGACCAGAAATGTAACGCGCTGACAATTGTGCCGCTGCCTGAAGCGCATCTTCATCAATCAGCACGCCATGCGCTTTTTCATAGATACCACGCAGCCCGCGCAGGATAACCGTGGCTTCTTCCGCATTCGGCTCACCGACTTTGACGAGTTGGAAGCGGCGGGAAAGCGCGGCGTCTTTCTCAACGTATTTTTTGTACTCGCTCCAGGTCGTTGCCGCGATAGTGCGCAGTTCGCCGCGCGCCAGTGCAGGCTTAAGCAGGTTGGAAACATCCAGCCCACCCGCCTGATTCCCAGCCCCGATGAGCGTATGCGCTTCATCGATAAACAGAATAATCGGGCGCGGGGCATCCTTCACTTCCTGCATCACACCTTTGAAGCGTTTTTCAAATTCACCTTTGACCGAGGCACCAGCCTGCATCGCTCCCAGATCGAGCGTCAGCAGTTCCACATCCCGCAATCTTTCTGGCACGGCACCGGCGACAATACGCAGCGCCAGCCCTTCAATCAGCGCACTTTTCCCGACGCCCGCTTCCCCGACCACAATCGGGTTGTTTTTACGGCGGCGGGAAAGAATATCAATCATCAGATCGATTTCATGATCGCGGCACAACACCGGATCCAACTGCCCTTGTCGGGCGGATTCCGTCACATTTTGGGTATAACGAGACAACTGGGTACTCGCGGCGACAGCCTGCTCCGCCGCGGCGGATTGCACCGCCACTTCCGTTTCAACAGAATCTTTCACCCACTCATCAAACTGCTGGCGTAATAGCTCACGGTTAATCTGCGCCAGTGGGCGAGATATCGCACCCGCTACATAGCGGTTTGGCGTCATCAGCAACACCAGCAACAGAATGCCGCTACGCAAACGCGTGTGCTGGAATTCAGCCGATGCCAGCAGCCAGCTATCCTGTAACCATTCCACCAACAGAGGGGAAAATGAAGGGTAGCCCGCGTCAAATTCTTTATCCACGGAGGAAGGCAACAGCAGTGAAGACAGCTCATCCGCATCAACGCCCGCACGCTTGAGGATCTGGCGTACATCACACAGCGGCGTTTCCAACATTTTCATCAACAGGTGTTCAATGCGGATTTCCGCGCCCTGATGTTGAATACAGAGTGCCGCCGCTTCTTCCAGCATATGACGGCACACGGGGTTGAGTCGTTCAACCAGTGTCGGCAGTTCAATTCGAATCACGGTGTAGCTCCTGTTATTGTAATAATTCTCCCAGTTGACGCAGTACGTCCTGGGTCTGATGAGTTAGCTGGTAACGGTACAGGCCGAAAGCGGCCACCAGAACCACGCACACGCCAATAAACAGCGTGCGCAGTGATACCTGTTTGCGCAGATGGTAGCGCGACGCCTGCTGCCCCAGATTCAGGTGGAAGACCGTCGGCGAATTCGTAGGCTCTGGGCGCAGGGTGTCATGTAGCTTGCTCACCACGCGATTGAGTTCCTCGCGCCCTTGCACCATCACCCGATAGCGCCCTTCAAACCCCAGACAGAGGCAGAGATAGATAAATTCCAGAATGTCGCGATAGCGGGCTGGGTCGTCCTGCAACTTCTCCAACAGGACAAAAACTTTTTCGCCGCCCCAGGTTTCATTATGGAAACGGGTTAGCAGGGAATGTGCCGACCACATGCTTTGCCCGCCCCACTCCCGCCCCATCACCGCTTCATCAATGAAGGTGCAGAGGATGTAACGGAACGACAAGATCACACCGTTTTCATAGCCATGAGAATGCAATTCCTGCTCGATAGCCTGAATTTCAGACACCACGCGCTGGTAGAGATCTTCCACCCCGTCATAAGCAGAAAGCTGGCGTACCCGCTCCACCATGCCCAACAGCGGCGTGACCGCATCCACCATGGGATTAATGCTTTGCCCACGCAGGCGAAACCAGTAGTCAGAGTCCATATCCAGTTGTCGGGCATGTTCAAAAAGCATGTCATCCAACTGATCGTTTTTAATAACTTCGATGCTCATCTTTTCCTCTCCTCACTACTGGCCACGAATGGCCCAAAGCTGCATATCCAGTTCCGGGAATTCGCCAGCAATGTGGAATGCCAGCGTATTGCCCGATACCAGCACCTGCCAGGCGGGGCTTTGTCTGTCCAATTGGAAATAGCTGTAACCGGCGTGATAAGGCAACTGACGCGGTGCGACGGGCAACGGCAACAGCGGGATACCCGGCAGTTGCAGGCTGATCAGTTCGCGGATCTTCTCGCTGGAGGCGATCTTTGTTTGTTGCAATAGCTGTTTGCGCAAATGCTCCTGCGGCATACGCGCGCGTACCGCCAGCACAAATTCGGCACCCGCCATCAATTCCGCATCGCCCACCATCGCCACCATGACGCCATATGGCTGTTTCTTCAGTTGGATGGAGACGGCACGCGGCGACAGCACGGTACTCAGCGCCTGACGGAGCGCCATCATCAGCGGCTCAAAGCTGGCCTGCTGGTGTTCGTGGCGATAAGCGGGGAATTCTGGCGGTAGACGCGATTCATCGGTGAACGTCATCAGTTCACCACACAGCTCCACCAGCGTTTCGTGCAGACGTTCAGGGTGCAACGTACCCAAACGCGCCAGATGCGACAGTTTGGGGTGAGCGCGGTTAAGCAGTTGCAACATCATGAATTCGGCGACATCGGCCACCCCCTGCTGCCCCGGTGCGGCAATACGCTGCGCCAGGCTGCGCGCACGCTCCGCCACCAAACCAGCGGATTCCCCCAAAAAGCGTTTTAAGGTGGGAACGGCGGTAACGCTGATGCTGCATGGCATGAAGTTAGGATCCAAAATCAAGCCGCCATCAGGACGTTTATCCAGAATGTTGGCAATCGCCAGCGAGGCATAGGCGCTGCGATCGTCACGATCGAGCATCAGGCGCAGGCTAACTTTGCCGACTTCCAGCGAAACAACGTCACCGCCGTCGCTGTGCAGATCGCGCACGTCATGCCGGTGTGACTGCAAACGGCTGGCGATACCCTGTCCCGGCTGACCGACTTCACTGACGCCATTCACCGCCAGCGGCAACGCCAGATACACTTTCTGGTTTGCCAGCGCGACGTCCGTGATCTCCAACGGCAGCGGCAGGGCATCATCCCCCGGAATATTGAACACGGTGCCGTCAGGCATCACACCGCTGGCGTTAACCAGCGCGATACGGCCAAAATTGAGGTATTCCTCATTAATCGCCAGCGACTGCAAACCATAGAAATAATCACTGAGGGCGCTGAGACGCGCATGCAGTGCGTAATCGGTATGTCTCTGCTGCTGTTGAAAATGCTGCGGTTTAATGAACAGCCCTTCCCGCCAGATAATGCGATTGCGACTCGACATAATTATTCTTCTTCTTGGTCTTTTTTGATTTCGACTTCATCCCTGCGCAGGTGCACGAGGATCTGATACGTCTGCCCGGTGTTTTTGAGTTTGATGACTTTGCGCCATTCCGAACTTTCTGGATCGGCATAGCGCGCTATCACGCCGAGGTAGTGCACCTTTTCGTCCAGCACTTCTGGCGGCAAATATTTGAACTGCCCCGGCAGCAGCGTGTAGTCCTGATGATTGATGTAATTCTTGGCGAGCGCCTTTTCGATATCCGCCGTCACCTGATCGTAATCGGTAGCTAACAGACGCGAATCTTCCGCCAGCAGAACCAGTTGGAATTCGATAGGCGCGGCTTCACCGCTGTCGTTCGGGTTAACGTCCGGTTCCGCCAGCAGACTAAAACCCACGGTGGAAGGCTGATGGTTGTTGCTGCCCACCTGAATATCAGGATTCGCCGCCACTTGCGCCATCTTGCCCAACGTCGTACACCCCGACAGCAGGAACATCAGGGAACATAAGCCCAGTGCTCGCAACATCATTTTTTCTCCTGCTGCTGACGCACGGCACGGTCATACGCCTGCGCATAGACCTGATGGAACAGTTTCTGGAACCCCTGCTGGCGCGGTGAGGTTAATTCACGGTAATAGTGCTGATACATCTGCCATGCCCAGCCGTCATCTGCCGCCAATGCTTCTCCACTGCGGCGATAGTGCTCAAAGCGGTTGAGCAGCGCGTCAGGTGAAAAAGCCTGAAGAATATTTTCCAACGCCACGGCAATCGCCTGCTGGTTCGCGATGTGATGCACCCGCACATTGTTCAACACTTCTTCCACCGCAGCGGGCGCAGACAGGTGCACCGGGCTTTTCCCTTCGGCAAACAGCACGGACAGCGTATCCGCATAGCCCAGTCCCAGACGTAGCGGGTTATCTTCAATCGGACGTAAATGGGTATCCGCCAGCGCCGCCTGCTCCGTCTGCAATGCCAGCAGCCCTTCAACCATCGCACGCAGGCTTTTTCCCATCTCTTCGAGCATTTCGCGCAGCCGCGCATCATCGCCCGGCTGAAGCGACAGCCCCAGACCGCGCATCAGCGGCGCCAGTGAGGTGCCGTCGCCATACCCTTCCAGCCCCTCTCCCGCGTACGATGTGTTGATGGTCGGTAATTCCACAAATTTCTGATCCATGGTGTCCTCAGCAGAAGAAAAAGAAGAAAGGGAGGCCGTGAGCGATTCTCTGACCGTCTCACTGTCTGATGGCAATAGGGGTTGGCTCTGTTCTTTCTGGAGCGCCCACAGCGGGTCATTCAACACGGCGGATGGCTCGATGAGATCCGCAGAACGTCTTTTTTTATCTTCACTTAACCAGCCGCCCAGCACATCGTCCGTACGCTGTCCTAATACCTGATCGATATCCTGTTCCGTCGTCGGATCGCCGATGTACACGCCCAGCCGGAAAGGCCCAATCACCAATTCGTCGCCGTGCGACAGAATGACTTTGCGATCTCGCCCAATCGGCGACAGCGAACCGTTAATAAACGACTGACCGCTCAGATCGCACAGGCTGAAATAACCATCGGTCATTTCGATGCGTGCATGCTCCGGCACCACGGATCCCAGCCGATCCCGCAGTTGCCACTGGTCTTTTTCCGACGCTCCTAGCGTGCCGCCACGGTGATCGAACTGGTGCTGCACCTGAGAATTGATATCGAGTTGTTCACTGTTGAGCACAACCAACGTGAGTGGATGGGTTACGTTCACATTTACTCCTGCACACAAATCGTCACATAGGGATCCGTTGGCGGCTGCCCGAGAAAGCTACTCCATCCCAAACGGCTGCTCTGCTCACTGCCCAGGCTTAAGCCCTTGGCTTCGCCTTCCGCGAAACCAAGACGCAGATCCCAAGCCAGTTGATCGCGAAGAATGAAAGAGACAAAACGCACCAGCGGCTGAAAATGCTCGCCGTTGGGCAAAAAACTGAGGAAACGGCTAAAGCTGAGGTTGCCGACTTTAAGCAAAAACTTACCAGCACAATCATTTACTTTGTCGCCGATAACAAAATCACCGCCCAGCATCATGTTGGCTTTTCCCAACCGGTTCTGCTGCCCTTCGTGAATAGGCACACGGCGGTGCTGCCAGGCCATAACGGCCACGTCATCCAGATCGAAACAGTGGATGACCAGCCCCGCGACCACTTCCGGTGAACGGCTGGGGCTTGCCAGCACACCGGCATAGGAAAGCATCTTGGCGCGGTTAACCGGCAGGCTGTCGCGTACGGCGTCATTGCCTAACCCGACGAGCGCAAACATCAGGCGGGAGAATCCATCCTCACCCTCATTCTGAAAGCGAACGTGATAGCGGTATTTGCGCCAGGCGCGGTGCAACAGCGTGAGTAAACGGTGATGAAAGAAGTCGAGAAACACACCCAGTTTCTGCTCGCCCTGCGCGTATTCCCAGGCCAGTTCTTCGAGGTAATAACCGGGCATCGGCGACTGGCTACCGTGCAGCCCCAGAAACGCGACTTCCAGTTCCTGACGCCCTTCGTCGTCACGCCCCACTTGCAAAATATCGCTAGGGTGAAAACCAATTGATGCCGTAGAACGAAAGCGCAGACGCTCCTGCTCAGGACGAAAATCCAGTTCTTGTTCCAGATCCACGCCTTCCAGTTGGTTAAGTAGCTCAACCAATTGGAAAAAATTAAAGCGTGAAACATCCTGGCGGAACGTCACATCATTGAGTGTTGACCTATCTGTACCGGCCATCGGTAGCGCTCCTTGTTATCGATGTTGACGACTTCCAGCAGGTGGAAGGCGTTGACGCTGGCGTATAACGAGAAGAAGTGCGCCAGCACCGTACTAAACAGATAGAGTTCTCCTTCACTGGAAAACGCGGATTGCCGTACTGACAGGATGGATTTCAAGCCACGAACTGGCATCCCCTGTACCAGACGGTCTATAGGGGTGGTTTCGATAGATTCGATACCCGCCAGACGCTTACGCGAGGCTTGCTCCGCCTGCTTATCGTGCAGCGCCGGAAAATCATAAGTACGCAGAATCTGTACCAGCGCATCACGTCGCAGTAATGACACGTAGTTCAGAGACAGGTTAGAGATCAGCGTCCAATGCAGACTACCGTCCATCGCTGGACGCAGTGGTCGCGTCGGCCGCACCAGATTACGGAACGTCGCGAAAGACGGCGAATTCCCCGTTGGCACACAGATCGCCCCAACAGGCAACTGCGCTGCCCGCGATCGGTTGGTGCAGGTCAGGGTTACCGAGATCGATTCATCCAAATCAATCACTTCCTGCTCATCGCCACGGACAAAAGAGAGCATGTGATCAAAACCGTTGCCGTTTACCGCTTCTCTCACCCGAATGCGGTAATAGAGCGCCAACCGCCCTTTAGCCCGCTCTATTTGATGCTGGAAACTTTCAAAAGGCTGATAGGTTCGCGGTATTCCTCGGGCGCGGCCCGAATTCCCTTCAACCCAGCCTTCTACCTTATCCACAGAGAAGATTTCAAAGCTATCGGCGTTACGGTAACTGGCCTTCAGCGGATAATCCGTCTGGCGACCGCTGAGGTTGATCGGCTCGCTATCATGCTGGAAGAGATTGATCGCCGGTACGCAGTTGAGCATGAACGAATCAGGGCGGATCTTCAGTTCCGCTGGCAGCGGGCGATCGAAACAAAAATGCAGCCGGAATTCCGTGACCGTCAGCGGGAGATCTGGCCATACCGCGCCAGCGAGTTGGAAAAAGAGGAAACTTTCAGGAAAACAAAAGTATTCCTGTAGGATGCGATAGCCCGAATAAACGTTGCCCGGATACGGCAATAGCGCGTCTTCACGCTCAAAGCCGACCGTCTTCAGCACGCTGGCTTCCTGACGGAAGCGTTGGCCATCGATTTCCAGTTCAATATGCGAAAGCTGGCTGGCGATCCAGAAATAGAGCTCGTAGGCCGTATAAGTATCACCGCCCAGATAAAAGCGCAGTTTGTCGAGTTGCAAATCGCTGAGCGATAGCGGGCCATGTAACCCAATATCCAGCGTAATGGTGGACAGATCGTTACCACTCTGTACCTTGATCTCACGGATATCCGCCGGATAAATCCAAACATCGTGACAGGTTTGAAAATGACAGACCACATCATCAATCGGCAGACTGTCTAGCTCACAACCACGCGCAACAAACGCGGGCTGGGCAATCGCGCCGGGATGCACCGAAAACTGCATAATCGTCATGCTCGGCACAGGGCGCAGGTAATTAGGCCACAGCATGCCCAACAGACCGTGTGTCAGTTCAGGAAATTCATCCTCGATCTTTGCCCGCAGGCTCCCTGTCAAAAAGGCGAACCCTTCCAGCAGACGTTCGACGTCTGGATCCGTGGTCTGTTCTGACAAAAATCGGGTAAGCTCAGGGTGCGCCTTGGCGAATTCACGCCCTTGCAGACGCAAGTAGGTTAGCTCATCCCTGAAAAAATGTTCCAGTGACATAATCAGATCATTCTGTAATGGCGGTGGCTATCCATGTGGATATTGAAAGAGGTGACCTGCTCCAGATCTTCCAATCTGACATGCGCGGTAACCTGAAACGACATCTCCATCGGATTCGATAAATAGTCCGATGCGTCGACATCCACATGAACAATTCGAGGTTCAAAGCGACAGATACACTGCCGGATCGCCTCCCGGATTTTCCCTCGAATGTCAGCCCCACCTTGCGTTGCGTCATTAAAATCAATCACGCCAAGCTCAGGTGCGCTGCGGCAATTTCCGGGCCGGGTATTGAGCACATTGTCCAGTTGACGCTTAACGGACTCGATCAGTGCTTCAACTTCCGTTTCAGGGGAGGAGCGACGCTCCTCCCCACGGATGCGATCAAACAGACTTGCCGCGTTTCCCCTTTCCCAGGCAGAAAGAGACGGCATCAGTCTTATTCCTTATCCAAACGCCCTACCAGCGACAGTTCAAAGTTTGCCCCCATGTACTTAAAGTGCGGGCGCACAGACATGGTGACCTGATACCAACCTGGTTCTCCTTCCACATCCAGCACTTTGATTTGTGCAGCACGCAGAGGGCGACGGCTACGCACATCTGCCGGTGGGTTTTCCTGATCGGCAATGTACTGTTTAATCCAGGTATTCAACTCACGCTCAAGATCCTGACGCTCTTTCCATGAGCCAATCTGCTCACGCTGAAGCACTTTGATGTAGTGCGCCAGACGGTTGATGATGAACATGTACGGCAGTTGCGTACCCAGCTTGTAGTTGGTTTCCGCTTCTTTACCTTCTTTGGTGTTCGGGAACACCTTCGGTTTCTGCACCGAGTTAGCCGAGAAGAAAGCCGCGTTGTCGCTGTCTTTACGCATCGTCAACGTGATAAAGCCTTCTTCAGCCATTTCATATTCGCGACGATCGGTGATCAGCACTTCAGTCGGGATCTTGGCCTGAAGTTGTCCCATGGCTTCATAAACATGTACTGGCAGATCGGTAATCGCGCCGCCGCTCTGCGGGCCAATGATGTTCGGACACCAGCGGTATTTCGCGAAGCTGTCCGTCAGCGCAGTACCCATCAGATAAGCGGTATTGCCCCACAGATAATGTTCGTGATCGGTGCTGATATCTTCCTTATAGTTGAAGCCCTTAATCGGGTTCTCAACGGGGTCATAAGGCAGACGAGCCAGAAAACGTGGTGCCGTCAGCCCCAGATAGCGACCGTCTTCCGATTCGCGCAGCGAACGCCATTTCGTGTAGGCCGGGCCTTCGAAAACGGATTTCAGATCTTTGATGGAAGGTAAATCGGTAAAGCTATCCACGCCAAAGAAAGTCGGCGCAACGGAGGAGATGAACGGCGCGTGTGCCATCGCGCCAACGGCGCTGACATACTGCATCAGTTTGATATCAGGTGAACTTTGCGTCAGCGCATAATCCCCGATGACCCCACCGATAGGCTGACCACCAAATTGGCCGTAGCCGCTGGAATAAACGTGCTTATAGAAGCCAGACTGTGAGATTTCAGGCGCAAATTCGAAATCTTCCAACAGTTCTTCTTTGGTCGCATGTAACACCAGTAATTTGATGTTTTCACGGAAATCGGTGCGATCAACCAGCAGCTTCATTGAACGCCAGGAAGATTCCAGTTCCTGAAGTTCTTTTGCATGCAGAATGACGTCAATCTGCTTGCTGAGTTTTTTGTCCAGTTCGACGATCATGCTATCGACCAGCGCTTTATTCACCGGTTCTGCGGCATTTCCGCTATCAAGAATGTTAGCAACCAGCGCAGCAATACCTTGTTTGGCAACGCTGTAACCTTCATCAACCGGGGTGATACGCGCTTGAGCCATGATGTCGTCAAGCAGCGATCCAGAGGCACTGGCAACCCCAGCCTGGGATTGTTCTTCAACTATTGACATATTCTTTCCCTATTTCGTCAATTATTCGGCGGGTTTTACCAGATCAAGCTCTTTCAAAAGCTGTTCTCTGGCTTCTTCGCTGGACAACAGGTCCTGTAAGCGATTACGGAATGAGGGAATATTGCCGAGGGGGCCTTTCAGCGCGACCAGTGCCTCACGTAAATCAAGCAGCTTACTTAATTCAGGCACTTGCTGGGCGATGCGGTCAGGGGAGAAATCATTCAAACCACCAATGCTCAATTTTACTGGCAGATCGTCCTGACTTCCTTCTTCAAGGCGATTTGGCACACTGAAATTCAGCTCCAGATTGGCTTCTTTCATCACGGAGGTAAAATTGTTTTTATCGATCGATACGGTCTGGCGTTCCTCGATAGGCGTTTCCTCTGTACGCCCTTTCATATTTCCTACGATCATCAGTGTCAACGGCAATTCTATTTCCGCCTGCTGACCACCAGTGGCTGGAACATATTTGATATTAATACGTTCCTTTGGTGCGACAGATGCACCGTCAGTTCCTTTTGCCATGTGTCTATACCAACGTAAGGGCTCTCGGGCCCGGAGAAGTAAAGTCGATTCCTACCGAAAATCCACCATAGTCCATGAGAACGGCAGCAATTCGGCAAACAAATAGCGTATTTGTTTTTCGACCAGCGAGATGAAATAAAGTAAAACCGAATTAAAAAACCATAATAAACCGTAATTTTACAGTTTATATCGGTGTAAAAGAGTCACACCAAGAAGGAATTAAATACATTTATATTTTATGTTTGGATCATACACACAACATAAATGCACGGTCAATGCTTATATAGCAGAGCAAGTAAGCGGAACACCTAAAACAACAAACACATAAAAAACAAAAGATTATATAAACCTTAAGTAAAAAAACATCGCAATAGAAATCGGTAAGTCATTGAATTTCAATTAACAGAAAAGAAATATATTTCGTGCCTTTTTATTTCATTAAAAATGAAATAATTATCAAGCTAAGAAGATTAACGAATGTTTTACCGCTTTAATAACATTATTTAGCCTGCATTTTATTTCAAAATTTACTATAACAAATGGTCATACAACACATTAATATCATTACCATGCTAATAAATAGCAATTCATATAACTTATTTTTGATAAATCTTGAATGATGCCTCTCACAAATAGAGCCTCCATTTTTCGATCCCCCTTCTTCATCTCTCAGCGGAGCGTAAAGAGCGGGATTTACGGGCAAAACACTATCGTTCACAACCCAACATTGGGGCGTCACGTCATAGGGAACAGCGCGAGGGGCTAGACATCCGTGTGGTCACGCCACAGGAAGTGACAGAGGGGATATAGCAAACTGTGTTGAAGTGGCGAAAAAGCAGGTGTTAATTTGCCAGTAAGTGTTTAGCAAGCCAGAATGGCACGAACCGGGCGATGCCCGGTTCTCTATATTTTACCCTTCGTGCAGACCGCATTCGCGTTTCAGACCGAAGAAGCGGGTTTCTTCTTCGCTCATGCCCGGCTCCCACTTGCGAGTGGTATGCGTATCGCCGACAGACAGGTAGCCTTGATCCCACAGCGGATGGTAGCTCAGGCCATTTCCTTTCAGATACTGGTAAACCGTGCGGTTATCCCAGTCGATAATCGGCAGGAATTTGAAGACGCCGCGCTGAATCGCCAGCACGGGCAATTCGCCTCGGCTGCCGGACTGCTCGCGGCGCAGGCCAGCAAACCATGTGCCTGCTTTTAGCTCGCTCAGCGCCCGATTCATCGGCTCGACTTTATTCAGCAGGTTGTAGCGCTCAATACCTTCTACTCCCTGCTCCCACAGCTTGCCATAGCGCGCTTCCTGCCAGGCAGGGGATGCGGCGGCGCGATATACTTGCAGGTTCAGCGTCAACTGTTCCGTTAATGCATCAATAAACTGGTAAGTTTCAGGAAACAGATAACCGGTATCCGTGAGGATAACCGGAATATCCGGCCGCTGCTGCGTCACCAGATGCAGCGATACCGCCGCCTGAATGCCGAAACTGGACGACAAAACAAAGTTGCCCGGCAGATTCTCCAACGCCCAACTGACTCTTTCCTGCGCAGAAAGCGGTTCAAGCTGGCTATTCACGGCGGCCAGTGCGGCCACCTGTTCATCTTTCGGTAATGCGTTCAGTGCCTCAAGGTTAAATGTGGCCATCAGCATCTCCTGTCAGTCATAAAAATCACGGGCGGGATCCAGCACCGGTTTAATGATGTTGGTGCGAATGACAAAATCACCGAAGCCTTCATTCGGCTGGCGATCTTGCGACCATAGCCCAACAAGACGATCGATTTCCGTCAGGATCTCGGTTTCATTAATGTTCTCGCGATACATACGGGGAATACGCGTCCCTTCGCGATTCCCGCCAAGATGCAGGTTATAACGTCCTACCGCTTTACCTACCAGACCGATTTCCGCCAGCATGGCGCGGCCACAACCGTTCGGGCAACCCGTCACACGCAACACGATGTGTTCATCACCCACGCCGTGCTGCTGCATGATGCCTTCCACTTTCGTAACAAACTCCGGCAGGAAACGCTCGGCTTCCGCCATTGCCAGTGGGCAGGTCGGAAACGACACGCAGGCCATCGAGTTCTTACGCTGTTCGCTAACGCTGTCATCAATCAGACCGTGCTCACGCGCCAGCGCATCAATCTTCGCTTTGCTACGTGCCGGAACACCCGCGACGATCAGATTCTGATTCGCCGTCAGGCGGAAATCGCCTTTATGGATCTTGGCGATTTCCGCCAGACCGGTTTTCAGAGGGCGACCCGGATAATCCAGAATACGGCCATTCTCGATAAACAGCGTCAGATGCCATTTATTGTCGATGCCTTTTACCCAACCGATGCGATCGCCACGTCCGGTGAATTCATACGGGCGTACCGCTTCAAATTTCACGCCAGCACGCGCTTCCACTTCCTGCCTGAAGTTGTCGACACCCACACGCTCCAGCGTGTATTTGGTTTTGGCGTTTTTACGGTTGGTACGATTGCCCCAGTCGCGCTGTGTGGTGACTACCGCTTCAGCAACCGCCAACGTATGCTCGATAGCAATATAGCCCAGTTCGCTGGCCGTACGCGGATAAGTCGCCTTATCACCGTGAGCGATAGAAAGCCCACCGCCGACTAACACGTTGAAGCCCACCAGACGACCATTATCGGCAATCGCAACGAAGTTGAGATCGTTTGCATGCAGATCGATATCATTCTGCGGCGGGATCACCACCGTGGTTTTAAATTTACGTGGCAGATAGGTTGAACCCAGAATCGGCTCCTCATCCGTCGTGGCCACTTTTTCCTGATCCATCCAGATCTCGGCATAGGCACGCGTGCGCGGCAGCAGGTGCTCAGAGAGCTTTTTCGCCCACTCATAGGCCTGCTGATGCAGCTCGGACTCCACCGGGTTGGAGGTACACAGCACGTTACGGTTCACATCATTGGCGGTCGCCAGCCCATCCAGCCCCAGACGATTGAGCAGTTGATGCACCGGTTTCACGTTCGGCTTGAGGATGCCGTGAAACTGAAAAGTCTGGCGGTTAGTAATACGAATACTGCCGTACAGCGTGCTTTCACTGGCAAATTTATCGATTCCAAGCCATTGTTCCGGCGTCATCACCCCACCGGGTAAGCGGCAGCGCAGCATCATCGCATGACGCGGCTCCAGCTTCTGTTCAGCACGCTCGGCGCGAATATCGCGGTCATCCTGCTGATACATGCCGTGGAAGCGGATCAACAAAAAGTTATCGCCGTTGAAGCCGCCGGTCAGACCATCGTTCAGATCTTCAGCAATCGTGCCGCGCAGGAAATGACTTGCCAGCTTCATGCGCTCAGCATCAGCGAGTTTCCCTTCTACCACCAAGGGACCAGGATGTTTTTCACTGAAAACGTATTTTTCACTCATTAGTACACATCTCGCTGATAACGGCGCTCAAGGCGCAGATCGCTTAAAAATTCATCGGCCTGTTCACTGTCCATGCCGCCATGCTCAACTATCACATCCAGCAGCGCCTGCTCGACGTCTTTCGCCATACGGTTGGCATCACCACACACATACAGGTGCGCGCCGTCCTGAAGCCAGCGCCAGACCTCTGCGCCTTTTTCCCGTAGTTTGTCCTGAACATACACCTTGTGAGCCTGATCGCGTGACCAGGCCAGATCGATGTGGGTCAACAGCCCATCTTTAACGTAGCGCTGCCATTCAACCTGATACAGAAAATCTTCCGTAAAGTGCGGGTTACCAAAGAACAGCCAGTTTTTACCTTCCGCCCCTTCGGCATCGCGCTGCTGCATGAACGCGCGGAACGGCGCAATCCCGGAGCCCGGCCCAATCATGATGACCGGCGTGTCGGAATTGGCTGGCAAACGGAAATTATCGTTGTGTTCGATGAAAACGCGAATCTCATCGTCTTCGCTCAGCCTGTCGGCCAGATAGCTGGATGCGCCGCCAGCACGCGCACGGCCTTCGTAGTCGTAGCGCACCACGCCAACGGTGATGTGGACTTCGCTTTCCACTTCCGCCTGTGAGGAAGCAATGGAATAAAGACGCGGCGTTAACGGACGCAGCAGACCTATCAGTTGCTCCGCCGTTAGTTCCGCCGGCGCTTGTCGCACCATATCCACCAGAGGCGTACGCTGGGCAAACTGCTGAAGCGCAGGCTTATCGGCCAGCAGCGACAGCAGCGTGTCATTACGCGACAGTGCTGCATATTTCTCGACGATCGGCGCGGTGTTCTGCGTCAGCTCAAAGTGGATTTTCAGCGCCTGCGATAATGGCAACGTCTTGCCGTCAACGCTGACGGACTCATCGCCTTTCAGCCACAGCAGTTCCAGCAACTCCTGCACCAGCGCAGGATCGTTATCGAACCAGACGCCCAGCGCGTCCCCCGGCTGATAACGCAAGCCGGAATCCCCCAGATCGATCTCGATATGGCGCACATCTTTTTCGGAGTTGCGTCCGGTCACTTTCTGATTCACCGCAAACGTGGCATGCAGCGGGGAAACTTTGCTGTACGGGCTGCTGGTAATTTCATCCAGTGCCCCTTGAGCGGCAAGCTGTGCTACCGCCGCGCCCTGAACCGGCACCCGCGCCTGCAATACATCAACCAACTGGCGGCGCCACTGTTCAGCCTGCGCCTGATAATCCACATCGGCATCCACACGATCCAGCAGACGTTCGGCACCTAATTCAGCCAGACGGCCATCGAAATCTTTGCCTGCCTTGCTGAAAAATTCGTAAGAAGTATCACCCAGGCCAAACACGGCAAACGCGGTGTCTTTCAGCTCGGGGGCTTTTTTGGACAACAGGAATTTATGCAGCGCAACCGCCTCTTCCGGTGGTTCCCCTTCACCCTGCGTCGACGTCACGATCAGCAGCAGTTTTTCCTGTCCGATTTGCTTGAATTTGTAATCGCCCGCATTGACCAGATTAACGGACAGTTTAGCTGCCAGCAGATCGTCACGCAGTTGCTCCGCCACCCGACGCGCATTGCCAGTCTGTGAGGCGGAGATCAGCGTAATCGTTTGTACCGGCACGCTCACTGCGGCGGCGGCGGTCGTTGCCGTGGCGGTTATCGCGCCCGGCTGCACATTCTCTGGCTGCTGAACCAGCCCCCAGAAATAGCCAGATAGCCAGGCCAACTGCGTCGATGAGAAATCACCGGTCGCCGCCTGTAAACGTGTTAATTGCTCCGCACTCAGCGGAAGCAATGAAATGGGGGAAACCGGAGTTGTCATTGTGATTTCTGTTTCCTTGTGCCTGCGCAGTTAGCCAACGACGCTAATACCAAAATAGGCAATAAAAAGATGGATGGAGGATAAGGGTAACGGTCTGTATCTTAACAATTAAAGAAATGATGGAAATATTAAATAACCAAAATGACTAAATGGTTTTTCTGATAGCCCTTATTGCTTAAAGTGTTATAGCTGATGGCGCGTGCGTTTCATACGTGTCGCAAGCGCAATGCCGGGAGGAAGGAGGGTTGCTGTTAGCCACGTCAAGTGGACACAGACAGCGAGCAAAATGGCAAATGAATAGCCTAATGGTGCAGGTGATAAGTGCTTCGAGCGACGCTTTCGGGTAGTATGCGACGGTTTTTTGCATACTCTAATTCTGGAAGCTCTTTTTTCAGAACGATACCGGGAACATCGCGATGGTCACTACACTATTTAAAGATTTTCAGTTTGAAGCCGCACATCATTTGCCTCATGTACCGGAAGGACACAAATGCGGGCGACTGCATGGGCACTCTTTCATGGTGAGACTGGAGATTACCGGTGAAGTGGATCCGTATACGGGTTGGGTGATGGATTTTTCTGAACTGAAAGCCGCGTTCAAGCCGACCTGGGAACGGTTGGATCATCATTATCTGAATGAGATCCCCGGTCTGGAAAATCCAACCAGCGAAGTGCTGGCACACTGGATCTGGCAGCAGTTGAAACCGACATTACCCTTGCTCAGCGCGGTGATGGTGAAAGAAACCTGCACCGCGGGCTGCGTCTATAAAGGCGAGTAACGCGGAAGGGCGGCGTGAGTGCCCTTCTCTCACGCCGCTGATATCAGGCAATATTCAGGTATTTATGCGTCTGCATGGAAAGCCGCCAGTTGCGGGCGATGCAGGTCGCGATGCACAGTTTGGTCGCCTCTTCTTTCTGACTGATCGGCTGTAGCGCCACAATCCGCGGTTTATCATCATCGAGCCGCGCCAGCAGCGCATCCAGCGCGTCAATATCACGTTCCCGCGCCACGGGATGTTTGACCTCATCCGCCCGTTGCAGCGCCTGATCGAGCACCTTCATGCCACCACGCATGTTCACCTTCGGCGATACCGTCACCCAGGTTTTGGGCGAACAGCGCACCTCGTGTGTGCCGCTGGTTTCGATCTGGCAGCTAAACCCTTGTTGCTCAAGCTGTAGCGTCAGCGGGGCTAAATCGTGGATGCACGGCTCACCGCCGGTGATAACGATGTGGCGCGCCGTATAGCCTTGCTGCGCCATCTGCGCCAAAATATCGTCCACGCTCGCCGCGCCCCAGGCATCACTTTCTTGCGTTTTTACCAGCACCTGATCCAATGAGGTTTCCCGCTCTGCCAGCTTGTCCCAGGTGTGTTTGGTATCGCACCAGCTACAGCCTACCGGACACCCTTGCAGGCGCACAAATACCGCAGGAACCCCGGTAAAATAGCCTTCGCCCTGTAACGTCTGGAACATTTCATTAATCGGGTACTGCATGTTTTTACTGTCTCGCTCGCTGAAAAACACATTATACCCTAAATCATTCGTGTTGCAGGATGGCGGCGATGCGGTGACACATCTGGCGAAAACATGCCGTTCGGGAACAGTTGAGTAATTCGCCTCGTGCGTCAATAATCACTCTGTTGTTAAGATTTTGCCTGCTTTTATTACGTTTCATTGCTAACAAGGACAAAAACCAATGAAGTTATTGAAATCTTTCACCTTGCTGCTCATCTCGTGCGCCTTTGTTCCTGCATTTACACAGGCACAGGATATCGCTCAGGTTAAAACTCAGCCGGGTTATTACCGCATGATGCTGGGCAAGTTCGAAATTACTGCGCTGGCTGATGGCACCAACACCATGCCAATGGATAAACTGTTGCAACGAACGCCACCGGAAACAATCACCGAACTGCTGGCGGAAAAAGCCCTGACGCCGCAGGTGGAAACGTCGATCAACGCGTATTTGGTCAATACTGGCAAGCACCTGATTCTGATCGATACCGGCAACGGTAAGCAGAGCAATCCCACCGTCGGGAAAGTGCTACCGAATCTGATTGCAGCCGGTTACAAGCCAGAGCAAGTCGATATCGTGCTGATGACCCACCTGCATGGCGACCATTTTGGCGGTCTGGTGCAGGACAATAAGCTGAACTATCCAAATGCCACCGTTTACGTCAGCCAGCCAGAAAGCGACTTTTGGCTCAGCCCGGATAACCTGAAGAGTGCGCCAGAGAACAGAAAGGCAGCGTATCAGCGCGTGCAAAATATCTTTGATGCCATTCGCAAAGAGAACAAACTGAAAACCTTCCCAGCCCAACAAACTACCCTGCTGCCGGGCATCACCGCGATCCCCAGCCCAGGACATACTCCGGGACATACCTCTTTTATGATCGAGAGCGAAGGGAAAAAGCTGCTGGCATGGGGAGACATCATTCATGCGGAGGCGGTGCAAATGAGCTTACCCTCCACCACGATCAGCTTTGATTCGAATATGGATCAAGCGACAGAATCCCGCAATAAAGCGCTGGCTGACGCCGCGAGTCAGGGTTACTGGGTGGCAGGCGCTCACCTGCCCTTTCCCGGTATTGGCCATGTGAGTACACGTCTGGAACGTAACGGAACGACCAACGGTTACCGCTGGCTTCCGGCGAATTACAGCTTGTCAGGGTTGGCACAATAATCGCCCTGCGGTCACTCAAGCAGGGGGATTTCCTCCTGCTTACCTCCATTTGGTGTTTTTAATCAATATCGGTTTTCAAGAGAAGCGGGAAGTAACCCACACTCACAAAAACACATTTTTCGACAAAACATACTTTTTTATTATAAATAATCTGGTATTTTCCCTGGTGAGGCAAATACATGCTTACGTTCTGATTTTTATCAGAAATATGATCGATAAATATCAATCTATGTGGTTTATCATAACGCCACTTCGTTACTTAAGAACGAGTAAAACTCACTCTTGCATAAATACATTTAATATGATAGAGAAATACACATATTGACGGCATAACTTAGCGTGATAATAATGAGGTTTTATTGTAATGCATCTAAATATTACTAATACGCCAGATTCAGATGAAGAAGAATTTGTAATAGCAAGTCTTTGGAAACACAATGAGCAGTACGATGCTGTAGATATTTCCCCTCTATTTTTAAATTTCAAAGATGATGAAAATAATATTATCGCTGGGTTAATCTCCAGAACCTGGTGGGGAGCATTGGAAGTTCAATATCTGTGGGTTAGCGATGAGCATCGTAAAAACGGTCTGGGTAGGAAACTAATGCAACATGCTGAAAAAGAAGCATTACAACGCGGATGCCATCTCGCTTATGTTGATACTTTCGAATTCCAAGCCAAGGGATTCTACGAAAAACTGGGATACAAAGAGTATGGAAATTTACCAGGTTATGCACACAAACATACTCGATATTATTTAGCCAAATTAATCCGTTAAATTAACCCCGATTTATTAAGGAGGGCAGGATGCCATCATTACAGAAAAACATAACTGATTATATTCGAAATTTGATTATTATGATGGAATGTTTAAATGAACCGTGGGGGATTAAAGATTTATCATCACGCCACGTTTACATGAATAAAACTGCCTATCTTTATACCAATACACCACCGAATTTTGATATTGAAGGACGGCTAGATGATGAATTCCCCGCCAGTTGGGCTGAGCTTTCAGACGATTTAAGAGAACATGATAGACTGACGGAGAACAGTGAACAACGAGTAACCGTGATCGAAACACACTATTGGTATGGAAAGAAAACATTAGCGCCCTTCGTCAGCGAAAAAATTCCTATCTTTGATGAGAATAAACTTTGTATTGGTACAATGTGGAATGCCAGGCCGTTAGATACACGCTCGCCACTCATATACATAGACCAAAAGAAACCGACAACGTTACAAACCGAGTTAACGACTAGTATTTTTACCCAGTCAGAATTAGATATTATATTTCTAATATTACAGCGTTTTTCCAATAAAGAGATCGCAAGAAAAATGAACATATCTCCAAAAACGATTGGAAATAGAATATACAATATGTACCAAAAGGCAGAGGTACATTCGTTGCCTCAGTTTGAGGAATTTTGTCATCATCTTGGGATCGACGGTTATATACCTAACTTTCTCATCGAAAAAGGCATTCAATTTATATAAGAGAAGATATCTACATGATGGATCCGTCACGGTGTTGCACTGAATGCCCGGATGCCTTTCTTAAACATAGTAGCATAAATCAGCATGTTAATCACATCATGCCAGCTTATGTTAATACAGCGTTCGGTCATTCATTACGCCAACTCAGGAATATCCCTACTTTTATTGGCTTCACCATTTTCGATAAGATCAATAACCATACTTATTTTAGGAAACCCGATCATAACCAAAAATTAAAATGAAATAGGTAACAAGATAAAATTAATCTATAATCCAGTCGGCCTCTCTCTACAGAGGCCGATATGTTTTTTACTTAAGCAGAATAGGCCACGATGGCCTTGGGATAGGTCTTATGTATTCTCGTAAAAAGTCTTCTTCATGGAATAATAAGACTGATTAATAATATTCATGCTAGGAAAAGGATTTATGCCAAAAATAAAAACATTTCTCACACCGCTACACTGCTTATTCGTTTTAAGCGGCGCCTTAATGGTCAATACGGCAAATGCCGCTGAGGCGTGTATCGTGGGTAACTGGCAGGTGGATAACACCATCACCGATATGCCTTCCGTGAAATACCAGACGGAACATTTTGCTTTCCGCTGGAATAATAACGATGTTAACCATAATGATGCGGTTGCCGCAGGGCAGAAACTGGAACAAATTTGGGATAAGTTTATTAAACAAATTGAGTTCCCTGAACCTTATTGCAAGCAAACCGTGAAATATAAAGCCAATATTCACATCGACCCAACCTTTGGGCTTTATGGGGGCATTGCTGGCGGTGGCAGCATGGGGATGTGGATTGGGCCAGCCTCACTCAAAGATAACTGGGGGCTGGCGCACGAATTTACCCATGCGCTGCAAGGACAAACCGGCGGCTTCCAAAGTACCGGAGATAACTACGTTGGCTGGATTTGGGAATCCCACGCGAACTGGATGACGCACCAGATGGATGAATTCCGTGGGACGTCAGCACACTGTTCGGAAATGCAGGTCAACTACCCGCATATCTATCTAGGTTCAACACGTAATCGTTACTGCAACTGGCAGTTTATGGAATACCTGAAAAATCGCTTTGGCTATAGCGCTATTAACGATATGTGGGCAAAAGCGCCGAAAGGGGGCGAAAGCGGTCAGTCTACCGCCGACCCGCTGTCTATTCTGCGTACCAACATGGGCTGGAGCCAGTCTGAATTCAACGATGTCTTCGGCGACTGGGCGATGCACAACGTCAACTGGGATTACATCGATCCAGACGGTTTCGATCGTGGCCGTTTTTATCGCTCAACTTACGGCGGCTATGGTGCAGTTCAACCCAACCAGAATAACGCTGACCGTTTGCTGAGAACGACCGCGCTTGAGCCAGTTGTCGGTGCCAGCGCCAGCCTGCGACGCTTCTCTGTACCGTTCGATCAGGCGCCACAGCAGTTAGGCTACAACATTGTCAAACTTATCCCAGAAAGCGGTGCGACGAAAATTACCGTTAAATTCCGTGGCATGGTGCAGAGTAAATCAGCTATTACTCGTTTCCCTGGCTTGAAAAACGATCCGACAACCATGCCACAGCCGTATTCAGACTGGCGTTGGGGGATTGTTGCTGTCGGTTCGGACGGCGTTTCACGCTACAGCGAATTGCAGCGCGGTGCATCAGCCACAGTGAAAAACTTCGCTATCCGTCAGGACGATCGCGGCATTTATATGGTGGTGATGGGGACGCCATCGCAAATGCAGAAGATCAAATGGGATCAGGCCTACTACTCCCTTTACCGCTACCCGTGGATGGCTGATTTCACTGGTGTCTGGCCTGAAGGCAGCCAGCCTGGCGCGCCGAATCCCACCGCTAACGGTTATCGCCACACAAACGGCGGTGGCTGGGTATCGAACTCCGCGAATGTTGCTCCTACCGCGTATGTCGGGCCTTATGCTCGCGTCATCGGCGGTACGGTGATGGATAACGCCAGAATTGAGGATCATGCGACAATTCTGAGCGGAACAGTGGAAGGTCGCGCCGTGGTCAGTGGCCTGACGGTAATGCAGGGAAATACCATCGTGCGCGATAATGCGCGGCTGCATACGGTCTTCATGGGGCCCGGAGCGTTTGAACGTGGCATTGTGCTATCAGGCAATGCGCAGATGCGCGGGGATGCGGAAATTCGCGGCACTTCCGCCTCGCAGGGGGTGTTCTATGGCTTTATTGATGAAAACGAAGTCAAAAGCAGCGCGGCGGGGGCTTACCTGACCGAAGCCGTGCCAGAAGTGACGGCTGTTCCGGTCTACAGCACGAAGTAATATCACCGCAAAAAAGGAATCGGATCAGAACCACATCGATTCCATAAAAAAAGCAGGCCGCCATGGCGGCGGCCTGCTTCATGCATAGCACAGATTCTTAGAACAGTGCGCCAGGCGGCACGTCTTTATAGGTATTCAGGTAAGCCGCCAGCATTTTTTTAAAGAAATTACGCACTTTTTTCACCTTGATTTTACTTAATTCGTTATTTTCATGACGCGATGGAATGACGTTTTAGCGCTGGCTTGCCTTAATAGCAGGCCACACCTTATGTCGATGAATTGTACAATTCCTGTTGAACAAAAGCATCTTTTTTGTGATGTGAATCACAAAACCAAATTCACCTACGCCCTCCGCCAGCCACGCTGATTTTCTTTTGTTGCGAATCATTACCCTGAGTGACCAATACACCACAGGCTATGCTATGCTCATGATGAAAGACGAAATTTTAGTCACTGCCCGTTATTAATTGGGTGCCACTCACTGTCGGTTGGCACTCGGTTTCATGCGCAGTCACCACGGTTTCGCTATTGGTTATTCGCTGATGAAGGCTTATTCCGTCCCCATGGAAACCTGGAAACTTAACCTCTTCTCTGCCTGGCTGGGATGCTTTTTCACCGGGCTAGCCATGAGCCAGATATTACCCTTCCTGCCGCTGTACATTGAGCAGCTTGGCGTTCACTCGCATGAGTCGTTGAGTTTATGGTCGGGTTTGATCTTCAGTTCGTCTTTTCTGATCTCTGCTGCCGTTGCGCCACTATGGGGAAGCCTTGCCGACCGTAAAGGTCGTAAGCTCATGCTGCTACGCGCCGCACTTGGCATGGCGATCGTGATGTCATTGCAGGGGCTGGCGACCAACGTGTGGCACCTGTTCATCCTGCGTTCGCTTATGGGGCTGACCTCCGGCTACATTCCCAATGCGATGGCGCTGATCGCCTCGCAGGTTCCGCGTGAAAAAAGCGGCTGGGCGCTGGGCATGCTCTCGACCGGACAAATTGCCGGCGTCATTCTCGGCCCGCTATTCGGCGGCTTTATGGCCGACTACATCGGGCTACGGATTGTCTTTTTCATCACTGGCGCACTGTTGTTTATCAGCTTTCTGATTACGCTTTTCGCAATTAAAGAGAACGTAGTGAAGGTCACCAAAGAAAACAGGCTCAGCGGAAAAGCCGTCTTTGCTTCCTTGCCTTATCCGGCGCTCATCATCTGTCTGTTCATCACGACAATGATGATCCAGATGGCGAACGGTTCCATCAGCCCTATCCTCACCCTGTTCATCCGCGACCTGTCTCCCGGTACGGACAATATTGCCTTTATCAGCGGGGTGATTGCCGCCATTCCCGGTGTTTCAGCCCTACTTTCCGCGCCGCGTCTTGGTCGCTTAGGTGACCGCATCGGTGCCCATCGCGTTCTGATTGCTGCACTGGCGATCAGCGTGCTGTTGTTCTTCATCATGTCGGTGGTACAAAGCCCGATGCAGCTCGGCATCTTGCGCTTTATGCTGGGCTTTGCCGATGGCGCTCTGATGCCAACCGTACAGGCGCTGTTGGTGAAATACAGCAGCCAGCAGGTGACCGGCCGTATCTTCGGCTATAACCAGTCATTCATGTACCTGGGCAACGTACTGGGGCCACTCATGGGGTCAGGCGTGTCTGCCATGATGGGATTCCGTTGGGTTTTTGTTATCACCGCCTTTTTGGTGCTATGCAACACGCTGCAACTCTTTTTCGCGTTCAGGAAACCGCATGGAAAAAGGTAACGCGCCAGCCAATCCGCGACTGATACCGCCTGCTTCATTTCGCAAATCCGGCGTGTGGTCACAAAAATGACACACCAATTATTTATGCTCCGACGATACTTCTGTCAAATGCCCTCCCTATCAAAGAGCCAATCCTATGAAGCACACGTTATTAGCACTGCTCGTTGCCGGATTTCTGCCGTCGGGCGCTCAGGCTGAAGGAGAAAAGGTGACGCGCTATGTCGTTACCTTCCCTGACAACGATCGTGTCGCGTACCAGGGAAAATTCGCCCAGAATTTCCCCCATGGCCTGCCTGTCGGTATTGGTTCCGGTCTCTATTTCACCGGTAAACAGGGTGACGACCTGGTGTTCGCCACCGTCACCGATCGCGGCCCGAATGCCGATGCGCCGCAGGTCGGCGAGAAAGAGGCCAAAATCTTCGCCAGCCCTAACTACGCGCCGCTGATCATGGATATTCGCGTCAGCGCAAAAGCGGCCGAGGCGATCCATGCCCGACCACTGCACGATACTGAGGGCAATATCACGGGTCTGCCACTGCCAACAGACTTCATTGGTGCCACCAATGAAGTGGCGCTAAACGATGCGCTACAACCGCTCAGCCCCCGCCAACGTGGCCTGGACACCGAAGGCATTACGCCAGATGGCAATGGAGGCTTCTGGCTATGTGACGAATATGGTCCGTTTCTGATCCACGTTGATGCCAATGGGAAGATCCTGCAAAAATTCGGGCCGACGCCAGTGGACAACGAACACTCGATTGCCAGCGGTTTACCAAATATCATCAAATGGCGTCAGCCAAATCGAGGTTTTGAAGGGCTGACACGCCTGCCGAACGGTACGATCGTCATGGCAGTGCAAAGCACGTTGGATATCGACGGCAAAACCAAAAACAAAGCGCAGTTTACCCGTCTGGTGATCTTTAACCCCGAAACCCATACCAGCCGCATGGTGGGCTACCCCATCAATATCGACAGCTATAAAAAAGCGAAAGATGCCAAAATCGGTGACATCGTGGCGCTGGATAATCAACGCATTTTGCTGGTCGAACAAGGCGCGGATAAAGATAAGCACATGCAGAACCGCATCTATCTGGTCGATTTCAGTCAGGCAAGCGATCTGACGCCGTTCGATGCCGATGGCAAATCACCAGAATTTGACGATCCCGCCCAATTGAAGAAGCGCGGTATCACATTGGCGCACAAACAAGAGTGGGTTGACCTGCGTAAGCTCGGCTGGCAGCAGGAGAAGGTGGAAGGTTTGGCACTGGTAGACAAACAAACGCTGGCTGTCATTAACGACAACGATTTTGGCCTGCAATCCGTGCTGCAATCTTCAGTGAAAGCAAAAGACAAAGCGGATGACTATCAGGCGGCTGCCGACGGCACACTCACACGAGATGGAAAGGACGTCGATACGACGTTAGAAATCAAACCGTTGCAGAAGCCAGAAGCCGACAACGAACTGTGGTTGATTACATTACCACAGCCGCTGAAGTAGAATGTTATCCCCGTCATCCTTCAATGACTTATGCGTTAGCGGCTCCGACTCATCCCAGCCACTGACGCGTGGCGTCTATCAGAAGCTCATCACAAAGCGGGAACCTTCATTGAACACGCTCAGGCGTGCTCGAACCAGTCGCTATTCTGTTGCACAATCGGGGTGATCGAATAGATCATTTCCTGTAAATGCTCACGGATCGCTTTCTCCGCCGCATCGGGATCCCGCGCTTTCAAGGCGTTAAAAATCAGGTAATGCTGCTGGATCAGGCTTGGCGGAGGAGAAACCTGACTCAGGCTGAGAAAACGTACGCGATCCATCGTCGCCTTAATCGATTCAATGGTTTCCCACGCTAGCGAACAGTTGGCAATCTGCGTTAAAAGCTGGTGGAAATTGTCGTCAAGGCTGAGAAACTCCCGCACCTGTTCATTCTGCGCGGCCAGTTCCTGACGGTGTAAATTGTGCTCTAACGTCAGCAATTGCTCATCCGTCACCATTTCCGCGGCCCGACGCACAATAGCGCACTCCAGCGCCTGGCGGATAAAGCGGGCATCTGCAACGCGTTGCTCAGAAATCTTCATCACAAACGTGCCACGCTGCGGCAGGATCTGCACCAGCCCAGCTTCGGCCAGTTTGATAAACGCTTCTCTCACTGGCTGGCGGGAAACATCGAAACGTACAGAAATCTCTTTTTCAGACAAAAACTTACCCGGCGGAATATTGCATTCCACAATGTCTTTACGCAGTATGCGATAAATTTGCTGGTTTACTGGTTCGTTGTTGTTGATCTGAAAAGAGATATCCATGCCGCTGTACTTACCTGAGAATTTTACCTCTCATGATACACGCTTAGCAGCGTGAGTGTCATTGTTACAGCGCGCCGGTTATCATCACCATCGCCGGCCTCAGTTTACCAGTCCATTTCCTGTAATGTGCTTTTCACACCCTTTGCTAACAATGACATGTAGCGCTGCGTTACCGCATCCACGAAGATCGGATTCTGCGGCAAATCCTCACCGAAAATCGCGGTCAGTGTGAGTAACGCAGTGACCCGACTTTCGCCCTCCGCGCTGTGTTGCACCGTTTCAGCGATTGCGTCTTTCAACGGATCGCTGATGTCAATTGGCCGCCCTTGCTCATCCACGCCACTGGCATAACGCATCCATCCCGCCACACCGAGCGCCAGCGCGTCAAAACGGCTACCGTTCGCCAGATGCCAGCGGATCGAATCCAGCATCCGCTGTGGTAATTTCTGCGATCCATCCATCGCAATCTGCCAGGTACGGTGTTTTAACGCACGGTTACGATAGCGCACCAGTAACGCTTCTGCATAGGCGGCGAGATCGACACCCGATGTACGCAATGTCGGAGCCTGCTCCTGCAACATCAGGTGATGCGCCGCCGCGACCAGATTGCCATCCTGCATGCAATCACTGATATATTGATAGCCCGCCAGATAGCCCAGATACGCCAAAAACGAGTGACTACCATTGAGCATCCGCAGCTTCATTTCCTCAAACGGCAGCACATTTTGTACCAGCTCCGCGCCCGCGTTTTCCCATCCGGGGCGGCCGTTAATGAAGTTATCTTCGATCACCCACTGGAAAAACGGCTCACAGGCGATCCCCGCGGGATCGGCGACGCCCAGTAGCCCTTGGATCGTCTCCAGCGTTTCTTCGGTCATCGCCGGAACAATTCTGTCTACCATCGTGGATGGGAAGGTGACGTGCCGTTCAATCCAGCGCGCCAGTTCGACATCCTGCTGCTCAGCTAGCTGAACGATAACGTTACGCGTGACGTGTCCGTTCTCTGGCATATTGTCGCAGGACATCACGCTGAATGCCGGTAACTGACGCTCTCGTCTGCGTTTGATGGCAGCCAGAATCACACCGGGCAGGGAGCGTGGTTCTGCGGGTAACGCCAGATCGTGGCAAATCAGCGGATGTTCGGTATTCAACAGCCCCGTCGCCGGATGGTGGCAATAGCCTTTCTCCGTGACGGTAATCGACACGATGGCGATATCCGGCGTGCTTAACGCCTCCAACACCGCCTCAATGCCATCCACTTCTGCGTGCAGTGCACGAGTCGCAATGCCAATCACCCGGCTATTCCAACCGCTATCCGCCATTTCGGACACCGACCACAGCAAATCCTGCTGGCGAATAGCCTCAATCTGCTGCTCGCCGCCGATCAGATTAATTTCGCAATAGCCCCAGTCGCTGCCGTGCTCCGCCGCCAGCTTATCGGCACACACCGCCTGATGCGCCCGGTGGAATGCGCCAAAGCCAATATGCGCAATACGTGTTTTTAGCAGGCTGCGGTCGTAACGCGGCACCACAACCTGCGGTTTAAAAGTAGAAGATTCGCTGATACTCATTGTTATCCCTGATGTTGGCAAAATTTAACTGAAAAAATAAAACATATTTATGAATAATTAATTTTTACCCCACGAGTGCAGCTCGCGTTTAATTTTTTTAGGTGCAGTTTCTGGCATTAATAACAAACCAATAACGGAAATAATCCCTAATACAATCACATACGTTGCCAGACCATAGTAATGACCACCCGTTACCTGAAGAATTTTCACTGCCAGTAATCCAAGAACCCCGCTACCAATTAATGATCCCACCTGCCATATTAAGGCAATACCACTACAACGAATATGCGTAGGGAATAATTCAGGGAAAAAGGATGCCTGTGGCGCATAACACATACTGTGACCAATAGTTAACACCATGATCATGACAAGCTGCGTTAACCAATAGCTATCTTGATTGATTGCCAGGAAGAAAGGAATAATCATAACCACCTGAAGTAACGCACCAATAATATAGATAGTTTTTCGACCTAATTTATCAGAGAGATGTCCCATTAATGGAATGGCCATAATTTCCAATATCACAGCAACAATCATCGTCTCCATCAATAATGTTTCATCAAGATGATTTGCTTTACCGTATGCCAACACGATAACGGTAAACATCGCGAAGGTACATGCCTCAACAAGTTTGGCACACACGCCCTTAGTGACGATGCCAGGAAAATCGCGAATAACCTCGATAACGGGGCGTGACTCTGCCGCTTTTGTTTCCCTGATTTGGGCAAAAACTGGCGACTCGTCGATTTTTAAGCGTATAAAAAGCCCCACAATGACCAGCAATAAACTCAGCAAGAACGGAACACGCCAGCCCCAGTCCAGCATTTGTTCAGGAGAAAGCACTTTATTTAACACGGCAAACAAGGCCAGCGGCAGAAGGAAACCGGTCGGCGCCCCTATTTGCACCCAACTGGCAAAAAAACCCCGACGTTCAGGCTGAGAATACTCGGCGGTCATCAAGACGGCCCCCGCCTGTTCTCCTCCAACGCCAAATCCCTGTAGGATGCGGATTAAAATTAATAATATGGGTGCCCAAATACCAATTTTTTCATAGGTAGGTAACAGGCCAATACAAAATGTCCCTAACCCCACAATTAAAATCGTAATGACCAGTGCCTTTTTACGTCCCACTTTATCGCCAATATGTCCAAAAACAATCCCCCCTAATGGTCGAGCAAGGAAACCAACGGCATAAGTAGCAAATGCCGCCAGCGTACTAATTAAGGGATCTGAACTTGGAAAAAAAAGCTGACCAAAAAATAAAACAGCCGCCGTACCATAGGCAAAGAAGTCATAATATTCTGCTGCTGTACCAATCGCTGATGCAGTCGCAACACGTTTTATTACGGGTGTATTATCATGAGCGTAATCAACATGGTTTGTACTAGACATAATTATATTATCACCTTTTAAGATATATAATGGGAGTAGTACATTATTAATATAGATGTAGGTAAGATGTTCTATTCACTAATGTACTATAATTATTCTATTTTTCTTTATTACCAATTCCACAGAGTGCCATCTTCCAGACGCGCAACCGGTAAATAAGCAGGGTCATAGGGATATTTGGCCGCCAGCTTTTCATCAAACTCTATGCCTAACCCCGGTTTTTCCCCTGGGTGCATATAACCGTTATTGAATGTCCAGTTATGAGGGAACACCTCCAGCATTTGCTCCGAATAGCCCATGTATTCCTGCACGCCGAAATTTGGCACCCAGAGATCAAAATGCAGTGCCGCCGCCATGCAGACAGGCGACAGATCCGACGGCCCGTGCGAACCGGTACGTACCTGATAGAGTGACGCAAAGTCGGCGATGCGACGCATACCGGTAATCCCGCCTGCGTGCGTCATGGTGGTGCGAATGTAGTCGATGAGTTGTTCTTCAATCAGTTGCTTACAATCCCAAATACTGTTGAAGACTTCCCCCACGGCAATCGGCGTGACGGTATGCTGGCGAATTAAACGGAAGCACTCCTGATTTTCCGCTGGCGTTGGGTCTTCCATCCAGAAAAGGCGGTAGTCCTCAATGCTCTTACCAAAGCGCGCCGCTTCAATCGGCGTCAACCGATGGTGCATGTCATGCAGCAGGTGCTCGTTGAAGCCAAACTTGTCGCGCACGGCTTCAAACAGTTTCGGCGTGAAATCGAGGTATTTTTCCGTAGACCACAGTTGCTCTTCCGGCCAGTTACCTTTCGTCGCTGGCTCGTACGCCAGTCCTTTACCTTTTGCCATCCCGTAGGTGGTTTTCATACCTGGTACGCCACACTGCACGCGAATGGCTTTGAAGCCCTGATCGCGATGCCTGGCGTAATCATCCAGTACTTCATCAATGGAGTGACCCGTGGTGTGGCAATACACCATGACGCCCGTGCGCGATGCCCCGCCTAACAGTTGGTAGAGCGGCATGTTGGCGGCTTTAGCCTTGATATCCCACAAGGCCATATCTACCGCTGAAATCGCAGACATGGTCACCGGGCCACGACGCCAGTAGGCACCTTTATAGAAATACTGCCAAATGTCCTCAATCTGGTGCGCATCACGCCCAATCAACTGTGGACAGACATGATCTTTGAGGTAAGAGGCGACCGGTAACTCACGCCCGTTGAGCGTTGCATCCCCAAGACCTGTTAATCCGCTATCTGTCGTAATTCTCAGGGTGACAAAATTCCGCCCTGGGCAGGTAACAAATACTTCAGCACTGACAATCTTCACGTTACTTATCCTTCTATGCATCTAGCCATTCTTCATGCCAACTACCATACAAGTATATTTATGGTGATAATTTGCGTCGTCTCACATTTATTCATCTTTACAAAATTTACCGACCATTGATGAACAGCGGGAAAAGAAACTGAAGGCAATGAAGGGAGAATACGGGAGGATGAGGCGGCTGCCGGACAGCCAGCGCATAAGGATGGTATGAACGCGGAGCATGTTTCCGTTGCGTGACGTGCCTTGGATATCCGCGTCTTTTGAACAGAGAAAATGCCCTACCGAACGGATTCGCTGTAATCTTCCAGAAAATCCAAAAACAGACGCACGATAGGAATGTTCACGCTGCGTTTCAGATAGCTAATCGCGAACGTTCTTTTCAGTTGCTCTTCCAGCGGAATAACCACGACATCGTAAGCAGTCAGGCTTTTGGCGACAGACGAACAGAGGAAGACGACGCCGGACAGGTTGACGACCAGATCCATAATGATGTCCATATTGCTGCATTCGCGAAAGTAACTGGGGTTGATGCCTTGCCGGGTGAAGGACTCAGAGACGGCGGCATGCTCGCCCGTCCCTTTCTGCGGCACGATCAGCTTTTCTTTAACCAGTTGCGGCAGGCTTAGCATTTTGTTGTCAGCAAGCGGATGCGACATCGCCATCACGGCCACCACGTCATCAACCTGACACATGGTGTGATGAAACAGAGGATCGTTCAGGTATTCATCAAACGGTGTCGAGAAGGACAGATGGATCTCGCCATTGCGTACCCTTTCCAGTAAATCGGTGCTCACACCGTCAATGAAAGAGATATCGATATTGGGATAGGATGTCTGAAACAGGTTAAACACATTGTAGTAGGCCAGACGGTTAAAAATAGGGATCACGCCAACCAGTAGCGCCCCATCCGTGCTCTCCTCATAGCTGCTGACAAACTGCTCCAGCTCATAATGCTCTTTAATCATTCCCTGAATTTTATCAGCAAAGATCTTCCCGAATGGCGTCAGAGAAAACTGTCGGGTAGTTCTGTTAATCAGCTTTCTTTCCGTTTCAAGCTCCAAACGCGCGATCTCTTGCGACAAAAAAGCCTGAGAGATATTCAGCGCCTTCGCCGCTTTCGTGAAACTCCCGACCCGGATGAGTTCCTGATAATAAATCACACGTTTTATACTTAACATGGTTTTATATTACGCACCAACGACACCGCCTATAACCACACATAATAACAATTATAGTGATTTGTAAATAATCAAATGTGATTAGATGCACATTTAATTAATGAAAAATAGCCTTAATGGCAGATATAGCCAACTTATTATCAATTAAGCAATAATTTATTAACCAAAGATCGTTCAATGTCGATTAAGTTACCTAAACGTTAGCGTCAAATAAGCATTAACGTTTTTTATTTGTTGCGAAAAATAGCGCAATCCGTTTATATGCCTCTCAGGCACCGGATAAAAAATGCATAATATGACGCACATCAATTATTCACTTTTATCAAATAATGAAAAATAACAATACACACCGCTATTTCTTAAAATAAGAAAAATAAAAAACTCACACGGCATTACTAATAATCCGCATTTATAACAAATCGATATGTGTTATATACGGATATACAAAAAAACAAATGTGACATATCGCACACTTGGCTTTTTATCATCATGCTCCAATAAACCCACAATAAAAACGTGGCCTATCTATCCTCACCATCATCATTATTGGTCACTCTTTTCTATTAGCATCACACTGCGAAATATTAACGTGATAATGACGTTAATCATGTCTATGTATTCTATAGCATTCGCACGGCTATCACCCCAATGTGAAGATTTATGATATGGAAGAATTATCTCGCCGTCGTTTTATTGCCTATATGGGAAGTGCGATTGCCGTTACTGGGCATATCGGTCTCGCACAAGCGCAAAACGAGTCAGAAAAACCGCAGAGCAAATTAGCCGTTAAATATGGCTTATTGCATAACGAAATGCGCTGTATCGGATGCAAAGCCTGTATCAAGGCCTGCAAAGAGACCAATAATGTCCCTGATGGCGTAACCCGCTTGGAGATATTGCAAACCGTCGATATTCCCGCCGTCGAAAAAACGCGCGCCATCAAGCAATTTTTTCGTAAGTCCTGCCAGCATTGTGAAAATCCGCCCTGCGTGGCGGTCTGCCCAACGGGGGCATCCTTCAAAGATGCGCTCACCGGCATTGTTGACGTCAACGATAAACGCTGCGTGGGCTGCCGCTACTGTATTGCCGCGTGTCCTTACCATGTGCGTTTCATCAATCCCGTCACGAAAACAGCAGACAAATGCAATTTCTGCCGGGAAACCAATCTGGCCGCCGGGAAACAGCCTGCCTGCGTCGAAATCTGCCCCACCAAAGCGCTGGTATTTGGCGATCTCAACGATCCTGAAAGCAACATTGCCAAGATGATCGAGAGCAACGCGACCTACCGCTCCAAGGTTTATCTGGGCACTGAACCCCAACTCTATCGTATTCCGGGCAAACGAGGAGTCATCGACAATGCATAACGCCTTCACGTTCGACACGCTGGTATGGGACTGGCCCATCGCTATTTATCTGCTTCTGGTCGGTATTTCGGCCGGAATGGTCACGATCTCCATGCTCCTCAGGCACTTTGTGCCTGCCGAATACCACGGCAGCAATCGCGTCATCAAAGCCACGGCAATCGTCGCGCCGCTCGCCGTGATCCTCGGGCTGGTGATTCTGATTTTTCACCTGACCAAGCCTTTTACCTTTTGGTATTTGATGGTCTTTTACAATCCAACGTCCATCATGTCGCTTGGTGTGATGCTCTTTCAGGTGTATTTCGTGGTGATGCTGCTATGGCTCATCACGCTTTATCATGACGTCTGGCTGACGCAGCTTGAAACCGTCTGGCGACGGCCCGCACTGGCGGCACGAGTGCGTAGCTTCACCACGATGATCGTCAAAAAAGCGGGAGTGATTGCAAACCTGCTGCTGGTGCTGGCGATCCTGCTTGGTTGCTATACCGGCTTTCTGCTGTCAGCACTGAAGTCGTTCCCGCTGTTGAACAACCCCATTCTGCCCGTCCTGTTTTTGGTCTCCGGCACCACGTCAGGTATTGCCGTTATGTTGTTGGCTAGCGCGTGGGGGCAGCATACGTCGGGGAACTCACGCTCCCTGCACTTCATCCATCGCGTGGAAACCCCGGTGGTGTACGCCGAGCTATTTCTACTGTTCGCGTTCTTTATCGGGCTGCTGCTTGGTGGAGGACAAAAAGTGGTCGCCGCACAAACCGCGCTGTCGGGCTTCTGGGGCGGCGTATTCTGGATTGGCATTATCGGTATCGGCATTGTGATCCCTGCCATCGCCAACCGGGTACGCAAACCCTCTTGCCATTCCGGCAAAAGGCAAATGATAACGTTAGCCGCCATGAGCCTGTTCGGCGTGTTCCTGCTACGCCTGTTCGTGCTGTATGCCGGACAGATGACGGTGGCCTAAATGAATACGTCGTGGGTCTTATTCTGGATTGCTTCCGCCACCTTTTTCATGCAATCCCTGGATACCACCATGGTGTATATCGCCATTCCTGCTATCGCACAGTCGCTGCACCAGCCGGTATTGCATATGGAAACGATTGTGATTTCCTACATTGTCACGGTCGTGGCGTTTACGCCAGCCAATAGCTGGCTGGCGGAACGACTGGGGGAACGGAAAACCTACCAGATAGCGATCGCTATTTTCACGCTCGGCTCACTGCTGTGCATGACGGCAACCACGCTCGCTAGCTTAAGCATTTTCCGCTTTATTCAAGGTATTGGTGGGGCGCTTATGCTGCCCATCATCAGAACCGTAATACTCCGCACCACGCCACAGAGCCTGAAGTTGCGCTTTCTTAATCGGGTGACGTTGTTGGGATTATTCGGCACCCTGATCGGCCCCGTTGTCGGTAATATTCTGGTTAATTTTCTCGCCTGGCAGGCTATTTTTCTCGTGAATATTCCGCTGGCTTTACTCTGCTTTTTTCTGGCAACCCACTATATTCCTGCTGTGGCGATAAAAGAGACGTCACGCACGGGAGTTTATGAAATCGCCTTTCCCATTTTGATGTTATTTCTTGTGGCCTTCATGCTAACCACCGCCACGAAAAATATCTTTCCCACGTTCGTCATATTATTCCTATCTTGCAGCACGCTGGGGTTGGTTTGCCTTTATTATCGACAGCACCTCATCACAGAAACAGTATTATTTCCTCGCGCCCTGTTTGGCATCAGAACCTTTTCTGTCGGCGTGATTGGCGGCATTGCGACACGAACCCTGCTGGCATCAACACCCGTTGTGCTCTCCCTGATGCTGCAAACGACACTGGCCTGTAAACCCGTTGAAACCAGCCTGATTCTGCTGCTTTTTTCCAGCGGCGCGCTGCTGTCAAAACTGCTGTTCGAGCCACTGGTCAAGCGTATTGGCTATCGCCGGCTATTGATGCTGACGACCGGCGTAACATCACTCTGCATCCTTGCTTTAAGCGCCGCCGTGCAGGAAAAATCAATGCTCCTCATCGGGATGATAACCATCATATTAGGCGTGCTGATTTCGACCTTATATTCAGCGGAAAGCACGCTGGCCTTCAGTAATCTGAATAACAGCACGTACCACAGCGGCAATAACCTATTAACCATTAGCCAATTACTTTCCGTCATGCTCAGTATGACGCTGACATTTCCAATATTACGTTTTCTCTCTCAGTTCGACATGTTTTTCAACCTTAATCATTTCAGTCTGTTGTTTTTATTACTCGGCATCGGCTTACCAATTTGTTGCCTGATATTCAGGCCCCTCAATAACGATGACGGTTATCACTTTATTCATGGGAGATAGCTTTATTGATGGGAAATAACGGGGCTATTCAACGTACTCATTCAAAAACTACTGGAACTATTGATATGAAAATTTGCTCAGGAATCCTTCCATTCTGCCTGTTATTCGCCGTGGGAACCGCGATCGCACAAGAAGGGAGCTTTACACCCGGCACCTATTCCGCCGCCAGACAGGGTATCGGCGGCGATGTCACCGTTACGCTGGATATCGATGCACAGGGGAAAGTGCTCAAATCCACCATTGATGCCCCGGAAGAAACCCCGGAAGTCGGAGGAGAAGCGGCAGTAGAACTCGCGAAAACCATGACCGAAAAGCAAAGCATAGAGGTTGATGGGATCTCCGGCGCCACGATGACCAGCGGCGCAGTAAAAGAAGCCGCAGAAGACGCGTACTCACAGGCAAAGGCGAAATAATACCGTGTTGTAAAAATATTAATAACACTAAGGAAAACATCATGAAACGCTTCAGAAAAAGTGTACTCACGACGCTCTGTCTCTCGATGATGGGCTGGTCTGCCGCGCAGGCGGCGGATGCGGCAAAGCCGGAAATACCGAAAAGTGCCGATATCGTGATTATCGGGGCAGGCGCGGCGGGCACCTCAGCAACGATGGCCTCCGCAGAGAAAGGGGCGAAAATCGTCCTGCTGGAAAAACAGCCGATTGTCGGTGGCACAGGTAACTTTGCCGAAGGCATCTTCGCCGCCAACAGCAGCATGCAGAAACGTCAGGGGATTGTGGTCACGCCGGATATGGCCTTTAAGACCATCATGGAATACAGCCACTGGATGGCGAATCCCTTCGTAGTGCGTGCCTTCGTCAACCGCTCTGCCGATACCATTGAGTGGGTGAAATCAAAAGGCATCAAGTTTGAATACATCGGCCCTGGCGGCCCTGGCGGTATGCTGACCTGGCATGTGATCGACGGCCCCGGTCACGGACGCCACCTGATCAAGACATTTCACGAGCAGTTTAAAACAATGGACGTCACCACGCTGGTGAAAACAGCGGGCAAAGATCTGGTCGTGAAAGACGGCAAGGTCGCCGGCGTCATCGCTCAGGATAGCGAAGGCAACACTTTCCAGATCGATGCCAAGGCCGTCATCATTGCCACGGGCGGCTATGCCAATAACAAAGAGATGCTGCAAAAATATGCCGCCTTCCCCGATACCATCATGGTGGGTAACGTCGGCAAAGACGGCGACGGCATTAATATGGCCTGGAAAGCCGGTGCCAAACCGGACGGGCTGGGAGTGTTACAAGCCTATCGCCCCGGCCTGCCGGACTACGCGCCCAACTCTCACCTGCTGGCGGCTGCACGCCAACCTTATCTGTGGGTTGACCAACACGGTCGCCGCTTTACCGATGAATCCAACGTCATCATCTGGCCACACTCCGGCAATGCGCTGTCAAAAGTGGGCGGCATCATGTACTCCATTTTCGACGAAACCTCCCGTAAACATTACGTCGAAGACGGCATTGATGTGCCGATTGGCGAATGGGTGATCGCCAATACCAAGCTGACAAAATTTGATAGCGAATTTAGCAAGGAAAGTGAGAAAAACCGCGGCTTTGTCTTCAAATCCGCCACCATCGACGGGCTGGCGAAAGGGATCGGTGTTGATGCGAGCGTGCTGAAAAATACGCTGGAAGAAAACAATAAGTTTGCGGCGCAAAAACGGGATGAGGTGTTTAACAAAAACATGGATTACCTGCGTCCAGTCAAAACCGGCCCGTTCTATGCAGTAAGAATGCAGCCCGCTGCGCTGGGCACATTAGGCGGCGTGAAGATTGACGAGAAAATGCAGGCAATCGATAAATCGGGCGAGGTCATTCCAGGTTTGTACGTGACGGGTAATGATGCCGCCGGGATGTATGGCGACACCTATGACCTGCTGCTGGGCGGCGGCACCTTCGGCTTTGCGCTCAACTCGGGGCGTATCGCGGCAGAAAGTGCACTGGATTATATGAAGTTCAGCAAGAAATAAGCTCTTCCCTTAACCCTAAGATCGTTTGAGCATCGAGATACACGGGGCGGGGGGCCTTCCTACGGGAGCCTCCCCTCTGTGTTTCCCCTCACAACGGGCTTAAGCAATCGGTATGATCTCAGGCAGCCTGTATTGCTCAATGCAGGCTGGTCATCCCCTATCAGAGCGCGATAACTGACACGCAAAGTACAAGCTCAGTTTTTATTTCCACCGATATTTATGGTTACTTTTTGCGCAACTTTGTGATGCAAAGAGATGCTACACCATAGAACTCCGTTTTTTCTCTCTTAGTGGAGGCAACATGAGTGGAAATAAAGTTCACTGGAATGGCGGCTTGCATGATGATGCAGTACAGATGATGTCGCACGGCGGAGGCATCATCGTCTCCCCCACCAAGGTGGGTTACATCATCATGGCTACCGATAAAATCGGGCTGGAGCGCAAGTTTGACGCCAAGCAGCGCAACCGAAACAAGCCAGGCGTCGTGCTGTGCGGTTCTCTCGCGCAGTTGAAAGCGCTGGCGCAGTTGAATCCAGAAATCGAACAGTTATATCAACGCCATTGGGATGCCGATGTGCTGCTGGGCTGCATCCTTCCCTGGCACGATAGCGCTCTGGCGCGTATCCCCGAAGATGGTTCGAAAGCGTTGATGATGGACGATCGCCAAACCAGTTGCTTCGTGATTAAATTCGGTAAGCCGAGTGAAATGCTCACGCAGGAACTGTGGGAAAAGTACGGTAAATTAACCTTTGCCAGCTCGGCCAACCCGTCTGGTAAAGGCAACCGGGGCGAGGTGGCAGGGATCGGCGAGCGTATCAGCGCCTTTGCCGATCTGATTATCGAAGCCGACGATTACGTGAAATCTATCCAGCCAAATAAATCCCATGACACACGCTACGAGCAAGGGGTAATGGTGTCGATGGTGGATATGAAGGGAAGGCTCGTACCGGAACAGCAAGGAAGACGTCATATATTTCCTTGTCCGGCACTGATACGCAAAGGGCTGGACGTGGACAGCGTGATGTCGCTCATGTCTGACATCTTCACCACCTGGGACTATCGGCACGGCGATTACTATTAGCCGCTATCACCACTTATTACAGCAGCGGCGTAACCCGCTGCTGAATGCCCTTCTCGTCACAGACACCGTAGTTCCCAAACGACCTTAACGCAGGTGAGATTCACACGACACTGAACGGGCACGCTGACGACGGTTTATGATGCGTTCACGTAATACGTCGTAACACCAGTTGTACACCACGGTGTACGGCAGGAAGAACAGGAAAAAACCGATCTCAAGCATCAGCGCCTGCCACAGGGTGACGTTCAATACCCATGCCGCCAGCGGCAGGCCAATCAGAATAAAGCCGCCCTCAAACCCCAACGCGTGGGCGATACGGATCGGCAGCCGACGTTTTACGCGATCCGCAGGCCATAAGCGATCGAATACTGCGTTGTAGGTCATATTCCAGACCATCGCAACACTCGCCAAAATAAGTGTCAACGTGCCCATATCAAAAACCGACTTATTCATCAGCCAGGCAGCCGTTGGCGCACAGATCATCGTTGCGATAACTTCAAAGCCAACGGCGTGGCACAGACGTTCACGCAATGTTCTCGTCGTGTTCTTTTTCATAGCATATTCACTTTAACTATTGGTTCTGACTGCGCGCATTTTCATCGCATAAGATGGTAGAGTACAGTTAGACTCCATCGATAAAATCGATATATTAGACTCATTGCTGAGCCTTGCTCTGACCGGCCAGCGCAAGCGGCGTGCGGGGCGTTAACAGGGTGTCCTGACACTCGAATTATTAGGGGATAGATAACGATGCGATATTCACCGGAATCCCTGCTGGCTTTTATCACCGCCGTCGATGCGGGTTCGTTTTCCGCCGCTGCGCGACGGCTCCATAAAAGCCAGTCTACCATCAGCGCGGCTATCGCCAATCTGGAAGCCGATCTGGGGTTGACGCTGTTTGATCGATCGGGCCACCAGCCCACGCTCACGCTGGCGGGCAGAAAAGTGCTTTCTCACGTACAGGCGATCTTATCCGCCAGTGAGGCGCTGGATGAACTGGCGATCCGTCTGGCCGATCATATCGAACCCCGCCTGACGTTTGTGCTCTCTGACATCTGGCAAGCGACCCATTACGAGCCGGTGCTCCAACGTTTCGCCCATCACTTTCCCGATATTGAATTTGAATGCCTGATTGCGGAAGGTGACGACGTGATTGATCTGCTGCAAATGAACCGGGCGCATGTTGGCATATTACGCGCACAGACGGATTACCCGCCCGATGTTGCCGCCGCGCGTTTGCAGATAAAGACCGAAATGGCCATTTTTGTGTCGGTGGCGCACCCGCTAGCGATGGAAAAAAGCGTCACTCGCAGCCAGTTGGCAACCGTTCGCCAACTCTATCTCAATACCTATAAACGCAGCGACCGGCTGCAACCGGAAGGGATTGTCTGGTCTGCACCATCCTATCTGATGCTGTTGGAAATGGCGCAGCAGGGGCACGGCTGGAGCATCCTGCCTCGCTGGCTGGTGGCGCAATACGACAGACAGAAGCTGGTAGAACTGCCGGTATCCGGCTGGCCGCAGTGGATTGATGTGGATATTGTCTGGTCCAAGCCTCATCCACCCGGTCCGGCAGGGCTGTGGATGATCGACAATTTCCTTGCTCAGCAAGAAAATATGCCATCATCGTTGCAAGTCACCTAAATTTTTAATTTAACCGTTTACTTTACTTAATTAAGCCAATTAAAAGAGGAATATTTCCGCGCTAAACCGGACGCGTTTTCCGATATTACACGAACATGTAAAACGGGTGCCGTACCGCAGCCTCGCTCGTCTGTTACAGCGAGAAATCGTGCACAATATCCTTATTATGATGTACCAAAGTAGTACTTCCCGACAAAAAACCATACTATTATAGTGATTACTACTTTTGTATTCGAGACATCCCTGTAGTGCTGTGGTAATGCGCCTTACCTTAATAATAAGACGTTGAATCCTATAAAGGTCGGAATTGACTAATTAATGCAATTGCAAGTGAGAAAAAAATGTCGAATAAACCCTTCTATTACCAAGATCCTTTTCCACTCCGTAAAGATGACACCGAATATCGCCTGTTGAGCAGCGATTTTGTCTCTGTCACACAGTTTGAAGGCCAGGACATCCTTAAGATCGATCCAGCCGCATTGACCCTGCTGGCTCAGCAAGCCTTCCACGACGCCTCTTTCATGCTCCGCCCCGCTCACCAACAGCAAGTTGCCGATATTCTCCACGACCCTGAAGCCAGCGAAAACGACAAATACGTTGCCCTGCAATTCCTGCGCAACTCAGAAATTTCCGCTAAAGGCATTCTGCCGACCTGTCAGGATACCGGCACGGCGATCATCGTCGGTAAAAAAGGCCAGAACGTCTGGACGGGCGGGAACGATGCCGAAGCGCTGTCCAAAGGCGTCTACAACACGTTCATTGAAGACAACCTGCGCTACTCGCAGAACGCCGCGCTGGACATGTACAAAGAAGTCAACACCGGCACCAACCTGCCTGCACAGATTGATCTCTACAGCACCGAAGGCGAGGACTATAAATTCCTGTTCGTCACCAAAGGCGGCGGTTCAGCCAACAAGACGTATCTGTATCAGGAAACCAAAGCGCTGCTGACGCCGGGTAAACTGAAAAGTTTCCTGATCGAGAAAATGCGCTCGCTGGGCACTGCGGCCTGTCCACCGTACCATATCGCGTTTGTGATTGGCGGCACCTCGGCAGAAACCACGCTGAAAACCGTTAAGCTGGCGTCAACCAAGTACTACGACGAACTGCCCACCGAAGGCAATGAGCACGGTCAGGCGTTCCGCGATGTCGCGCTGGAACAGGAAATTCTGGAAGCCGCGCGTGACTTAGGTCTTGGCGCGCAGTTCGGCGGTAAATATTTTGCGCACGACGTACGAATTATCCGCCTGCCGCGCCACGGCGCATCGTGCCCCGTCGGCATGGGCGTGTCCTGCTCCGCTGACCGTAACATCAAAGGCAAAATCAACCGCAAGGGCATCTGGCTGGAGCAGCTAGAGCAAAATCCGGGTAAATACATTCCTGAACACCTGCGTGAAGCGGGCGAAGGCGATGCGGTGAAGATCGACCTGAATCGTCCGATGGCCGAGATCCTGAAAACCCTGTCACAATATCCGGTTTCGACCCGCCTGTCCCTGACCGGCACCATCATCGTCGGTCGTGATATTGCCCACGCCAAGCTGAAAGAGCGCCTGGATAACGGCGAAGGCCTGCCGCAGTACATCAAAGATCACCCGATCTACTACGCCGGTCCGGCGAAAACGCCAGAAGGTTATCCGTCCGGTTCATTAGGCCCGACCACCGCTGGGCGCATGGATTCCTACGTCGATTTACTGCAAGCCAACGGCGGCAGCATGATCATGCTGGCGAAAGGCAACCGCAGCCAGCAGGTGACTGACGCCTGCCATAAACACGGCGGGTTTTATCTCGGCAGCATCGGTGGCCCGGCGGCGATTCTGGCGCAAAACAGCATCAAGAGCCTGACCTGCGTCGAATACCCGGAATTGGGGATGGAAGCCATCTGGAAAATCGAAGTCGAAGATTTCCCCGCCTTTATTCTGGTGGATGATAAAGGCAACGATTTCTTCCAGGTGATCCAGAGCGCGAAATGCGTGAAATGCGGTTAAAGAAACTTTGACGTGATTAGAAGTTAGGCGATATTTCGTGTACCAACGCCGCGACGGTTCGTCGGGGCGTTTTTTACTTAATGCCTAACCGCTTTGCCAGCCGATGCAAGTTGCCGCTGTCCAGTTCCAATTCTCTGGCGCAGGATGACCAGTTACCCTCATGGCGCGCCAGCGTGTGCTGGATGATCCGGCGCTGATAGTCATCCGTAGCCTCTCGCAGACCGCCGCGAATGAAAGACACTGGCGCTATCTCAATAGCCTTCGATGCTTCTATAGCAGAATTAACAAGTTGAGAAGGAAGCTCCAGATTGAAATGCTCACGACCCAACAGCACCTCGCCCGATTCCTGCCCCGCCCTCGCCAGCACGGTAGCGCGATAAATCGCGTGTTCCAACTCGCGCACATTCCCCGGCCAGTCATACTGTTCCAGCAGCGCCCCCGCCTCTGCGGTTAACGTCAGCCGCGCCAACCCCAGTTGTACGCGGCTACGCTCACAGAAAAACCCCGCTAACAGCGCCACGTCCTGACTACGCTCACGCAGCGGCGGCACAGATAGCGGAAACACGCTTAAACGGTGGAATAAATCAGCGCGGAAAGCGCCATCCAATACCGCCTGCCGCAGATCGCGGTTAGTCGCCGCCAGCACGCGCACATTCACTTTCAGGCTGCTGTCATCCCCCACGCGCTGGAGATCGCCATATTGCAATACGCGCAGCAGCTTCGCCTGTAGCGTTAGGGACAGCTCACCAATCTCATCCAGAAACAGCGTGCCGTTATCCGCCATTTCAAACTTGCCGGTGCGATGGTGGATCGCACCGGTAAACGCCCCTTTCACATGACCAAATAGCTCACTCTCCGCCACCGATTCCGGCAACGCGGCGCAGTTCAGATAGACCAGAGGATGCGTTACCCGACTGGAACCGTGATGAATCGCCCGCGCCACCAGCTCTTTACCGACGCCGGTTTCCCCCATAATCAGCACATTCAAATCGGAACCCGCAACGATATCGACCTCTTTCTTCAACCGCTGCATCGGTTCCGACAACCCAACCATTTCATCCACACTTTCCGCCGCCGGACTTTCGGCGTGCACCGGTGCGGGCAACTGCCGCTCAAGACGCTCCATCAGCAGCGCATTGCTCAGCGCCGCCGCCGCCATTGCGCCCACCAGCCGTAGCTCCTCATCACTAAAATGGTCGAACTGACAGGGATCCATACCGTCCACGGTCAACGCGCCGATCAGGTTCTGGTTAGCAAACAGCGGCAGGCCGACACAGGCGTGTACCTTAAGATCTTCCTGACTGGGGATCAGGCCGTCATAGGGATCGGGAAGCTGACTGTCGGCCGGAAAACGCACCACATCCCCCGCTCGGGCAATCGCCTCCAGGCGGGGATGATCGGACAGACGAAAGCGTCGCCCCAGTACGTCTGGCGCCAAACCATCTATCGCCAACGGACGGAACAGTTGATTTTCGTAGCACAGTAGCGCCGAGGCATCACAGCGCAGCAGTTGGCGCAGGCTGTTGATCAGGCGTTGAAAACGATCCTGATTCGATAGCCCCATCTGCAATTCAATCGCGATACGTGCGAGGGCATTAATGGAGAGCGTCATGATGTGTCCTAATGACAGAGGCAATGTCATTAAGACAATATATAAATCATGTCATTTTGACAATCATGATTTATTAAAACCATTAAAATCAATATATTAAAAAATGGCACGCTTCCTGCAATCTCTACAGCATATTTCCCGTAAAAGACTATTGAGGTTTCAGAACATGGCGATTCACGTTAAGAACAATATCCACTGGGTTGGACAACGCGACTGGGAAGTGCGTGATTTTCACGGCACGGAGTACAAAACGCTGCAAGGCAGCAGCTACAACAGCTATCTGATCCGCGAAGAAAAAACCGTCCTGATCGACACCGTCGATCACAAATTTAGCCGCGACTTTGTGCAGAACCTGATGGCGGAAGTGGATCTGAACACAATCGATTACATCGTGATCAACCACGCCGAAGAGGATCACGCGGGTGCGCTAAGCGAGCTGATGGCGCGTATTCCCAACACGCCAATTTATTGTACTCATAATGCGATCGATTCTATTACCGGTCATCACCATCACCCCGAGTGGAATTTCCACACGGTCAAAACCGGCGATACACTGGATATCGGCAACGGCAAGCAGTTGATCTTTATCGAAACGCCGATGCTGCACTGGCCAGACAGTATGATGACCTACATGACCGAGGATGCTGTACTGTTCAGTAACGATGCGTTCGGTCAGCACTACTGCGATGAACACCTGTTTAATGACGAAGTCGATCAGACGGAACTGTTCGAGCAGTGCCAGCGCTATTTCGCCAACATTCTGACGCCGTTCAGCCGTTTAGTGACCGCCAAGATCCACGAAGTGCTGGGCTTCAACCTGCCGCTGTCGATGGTAGCGACCTCTCACGGTGTGGTCTGGCGCGACGATCCGGCTCAAATCATCCACCTGTATCTGAAGTGGGCGGATAGCTATCAGGAAGATCGCATCACGCTGTTTTATGACACCATGTCGAATAATACCCGCATGATGGCCGACGCTATTGCGCAAGGTATCAACGATGTCGATCCCGGCGTCGCGGTGAAAATCTACAACGTCGCCCGCCACGACAAGAACGAAATTCTGACGCAGGTTTTCCGTTCCAAAGGCGTGTTAGTCGGTTCATCTACCATGAATAACGTGATGATGCCGAAGGTCGCGGCCATGCTGGAAGAGATCACCGGCCTGCGTTTCCAGAACAAGAAAGCCTCCGCGTTCGGTAGCTACGGCTGGAACGGCGGTGCGGTCGACCGTATTCAAACTCGCCTGATGGATGCCGGTTTTGAAACCACGCTGGCACTGAAAACCAAGTGGCGCCCTGACGGTTCCGCGCTGGCAATTTGCCGCGAACACGGTCGCGAAATCGCCCGCCAGTGGGCGCTGCATCCGCTGGATGAGACACCTGCCCGGCGCGTGATATCGCCAGCCACACAGGCCACCACCGCACCGCAACCGGTGAGCGCCCCCGCCGAAAGCACCTGCGGATGCAGTGAAGTCGTTGCGCCACAGTCAGCAGCACAGCCCGCGATACCGTCAGAAAGCGGCTGTATGCAGTGCAGCGTCTGCCAGTGGATCTACGATCCCGCGCTTGGCGAGCCGATGCAGGATGTCACCCCTGGCACCCCGTGGTCGGACATCCCCGACAGTTTTCTCTGCCCTGAATGCGGGCTGGGTAAAGACGTTTTTAACCCTGTGCGCTAAGGAGATCGGGATGAAAGATATCGTGATTATTGGCGCGGGCTTTGCCGCCCGCCAGCTCATCCGCCAATTGCGCAAGCTGGACGCCCACTGCCCTATTCGCTTGATCACCGCCGACAGCGGCGATGAATACAACAAACCGGATTTGAGCCATGTGATGAGTCAGCAACAGCACGCCGACGATCTGACTAACATGTCGGCTGCCGCATTTGCCGAAGAAAACCGTATTACGCTGCTGGCAAACACCCGCGTCACCGCGATTGACCGTAATACGCAACAGGTCGTCTGCGGCACGGATCGTTACGATTACCACAAGCTGGTGTTCGCAACCGGAGCCAGTGCTATCGTGCCGCCGATTCCGGGGCGCGAATACATGCTGACGCTCAATAGCCAGCAGGAATACCGCGCTTATGAAGACCGGCTCTGGCAGGCAAAACGTGTACTGGTGCTCGGTGCCGGACTCATTGGCACCGAATTGGCGATGGATCTGAGCCGCGCCGGAAAACAGGTCACGCTGGTTGACTGCGCCAACAGCATTCTGTCTGCCTTGATGCCGCCTGAAGTCAGCGCCCGCCTGCAATTCACGCTGACGCAGCAGGGCGTGTCACTGCGACTGAACACGAGCGTGCAGCAACTGGAGAAAACGACAACCGGGATGCAGATCGTATTTGCCGATGGCAGCACAGTCGAAGTCGACGAAACTCTCTGTGCGATTGGTTTGCAGGCCAACACTCAACTGGCGAAGGCAGCAGGGCTAACGGTGCAGAAAGGCATCCAGACCTGTGCGCAACTACAGACCTCCGATCCGCAAATTTATGCGTTGGGTGACTGTGCGGAAATGGGCGGCAAACTTCGGCCTTTCCTACAGCCGATTCAGCTCAGCGCCATGGCGCTGGCCAAGAACCTGCTGGGCGCCAGCGAAGCGCTGACGCTGCCGCCGATGCTGGTGAAAATCAAGACGCCGCTGTTTCCGTTACAGATGGCAGGCGATACATCAGGTAGCAACTTGTACTGGCAGCAGGAATGGAACGAACAGGGTATGGTGGCTAAGGCGCTGGATGGTCAGCAAAGGCTGCGTGCTTTTGTGGTCGGCGGTGAGCGAATGAAAGACGCCTTTCCGCTGTTGCGCCAGCTTTCCACCGTGGGTTAAAGCATCGCCTGATACGGCAAAATAAATAATGCATTTAAAATACATATTTCTGGTCAGCCTGCGTGCAGCTTAATAGAATACAGCCATCGCTTTGAGAATTCACAGACTGAGGTAACGATGCAAGATCTCATTTGTTATAAGAAAATGCCGCAGTGGAACAGCCAAACGCTGCCTGCCGCGTTTCAGGAAAAGCACAACACGCAGGAAGGCACCTGGGCAAAACTGACCGTGTTGCAAGGAGAATTGACCTTTTCCATGCTGACCGAAGATGGCGAAACGCTGGAGACATTCCACTTCTCCGAACAGCATCAGCCACCGTTTGTTGAGCCGCAGGCATGGCACCGTATCGTTTCCTTCTCGGACGATCTTGAATGCCAGCTCAGCTTTTTCTGCTCAGCAGAAGATTTCTATCATAAAAAATACGGTCTGACGCGTACCCATTCCGAAGTCATCAACGCAGTGCAATACATCAAACCAGGAAAAACGCTGGATTTAGGCTGCGGTGGAGGACGCAACGCGCTGTACCTGAACCTGCGCGGGTTTGATGTGACTGCCTGTGATAAGCACGAGCAAAGCATTGATTCACTGAATAACATCATCAAGAGCGAAGCGCTGGAAAACATCCGGGCGGGCGTTTACAACATCAATCTGGCAGAGATCAAAGAGCAGTACGACTTTATCCTGTCGACCGTCGTGTTGATGTTTCTGGAGCGTGACCGTATCCCGCACATCATCCGAAATATGCAGGAGAGCACTGTTGACGGCGGCTATAACCTGATTATCGCCGCCATGTCTACGGAGGATTGCCCATGCCCGATGCCCTTCTCGTTTACGTTTAAAGAAGGCGAACTGAAAAACTACTACGCCGAGTGGGAGATCCTCAAATACAACGAGGATATGGGCGAGTTGCACAAGACAGATGCGCAGGGTAATCGCATCAAACTCCGCTTCGCCACGCTGCTGGCAAGGAAACCATAAGCGCAGACCAACCGTTAAAAATCAAAAAGGGCCGACTAATCGGCCCTTTTTGTGTGCGCTAGACGTGTGATTCAACTGGCTTTGCGCTCTGCCGCCACGCGGTAAGCCACCAGATCTTCAATCGTCAGCACCGGCATGTCGTGCTGTTTTGCAAACGCGATCACTTCCGGCGCGTGCGCCATCGAGCCATCATCGTTCGTCAGCTCACACAGTACGCCAGACGGCTTCAGACCTGCCAGCGTCATCAGATCCACCGTCGCTTCAGTATGCCCCCCGCGCGTTAATACGCCACCCGGCTGGGCACGCAGTGGGAAGATGTGACCAGGGCGATTCAGATCGCTCGGCCTGGCGTTATCAGCTATCGCAGCACGAATGGTGGTCAGGCGATCAGACGCGGAAACCCCGGTCGTCACCCCTTCAGCCGCTTCGATCGTCACGGTAAACGCCGTTTGATAATGGCTGGAGTTCTTCTCCACCATCATCGGCAGTTCCAACTGCTGACGACGTTCTTCGGTCACGCACAGGCACACAATGCCACTGCCGTGACGAATCGTCAGCGCCATTTGTTCGACGGTCATGTGTTCAGCGGAAAAGATCATGTCACCTTCGTTTTCACGATCTTCATCGTCCAGTACCAGCACGCCGCGACCATGACGCAATGCATCAAGTGCGCGTTCTACGCGTTCGGTAGGAGTGCCAAATTCAGAAAGTAATGTCTGATTCATGGTAAAAAACCTCAATGTTATTATGGATTACCAGAATCAGGGCGAGCTTGAGGAGTAACTACGGCTACTGGTTGCATAGCCAGAGTTAACAAAAATAACGCGAGCGAGCATGTAGCTCGACAGATACCGTTACTCTCTCCCATCCGGACTATAACCGTCGGCCCCGGAATTACACCGGATCTGCTGACCCCACGTTGCGAAATCGACAACCAGTGTCAAAAACACAGCGTGAGCGCTCGCGGGCTTCCAGTATGTACACTGGTTTACCGCCGGTGGGGAATTACACCCCGCCCTGAGAATAAGCGGATTTACTATAACGCTAATACCTCGACAGAGCAATTGATCCGCCGCAGGAAATAGGGCAAAACGTAGGCGAGATTACGGCAAAATTATGCTGAATATGTGCAAAGCAGGTGTCAGACTTCGCTTATAGGCATTACACTTGCTATTGCTATAGTAGTTACCTTAGATAACCTAATCAGGAAAGCGACATGATTGACCCAAAGAAGATTGAGCAAATCGCCCGTCAAGTGCATGAATCCATGCCAAAAGGTATCCGGGAATTGGGTGATGATGTGGAGAAAAAAATTCGTCAGGTCTTGCAAGCCCAACTGACCCGACTGGATTTGGTGAACCGTGAAGAGTTCGATATTCAGACGCAGGTTCTGCTCCGCACGCGCGAGAAGATTGCCCGTCTGGAACAGCGTCTGACCGAACTGGAAGCGACATTGTCTGCGGAAGAAAAGCCCGCCGCCGTGCCGGAAAACGATGCATCATCATCATAACAATTCATCATTATCACACTGCAACGCCCCATCCAGGGCGTTGCCCGATTCCCAACACAGCCGCAACCGCTCACAGAAGTGCGAACTTCATGAACAAATTTCACAGGGAAACCAACTCGACCTGCCTGCGTGGCAAGAACAGCCATAGCACAGCCAGCATGATGAGTGCGTACAGTGATTTCCAGCCGATCATCAGCAACAGCGCGCAGCAAAGCAGTCCACCGATTGCCGCCATCACTCTGGCGCGTCCTTTCAGCAAACGCCATCCTGCCAGCATACACAGCAGATAAATCAGAACAAAGATGCCGTTCGCGTACACAATCAGCATATCCAGCGGTAGCTTGAGCCAGTAAATCAACAGGCAACACACCAGACAGCACACCACCACAATCGACAGCGCATTCACAGGGGCTTGCCCTGTAGACAGCGTCGCCAAGGCGCTCCCTTTCGGTGCCTGTGACCACACTAAACGAGCAAAACCCTGCGTGTAGATATTCACGCTGGCAAAGCAGGCCAGATATCCGACAAAACAGGCGATCCACAGCGCGTGCTGACCAAACAATTGCACCACAATACCCGGCAGGGACGCCGTGGCGGCAATCCCTTCGCCATAAGCCTTAAAATGCAAGACGGCCACCGTGCATCCCCAATACACCGCCCCCGCGACCAGCATGCCGATGAGTAAAGCCCGTGGGAAATCCCGCTCCGGCACCCGAAACTCCGTCGCCATGTGGGCAAAGGCTTCAAGGCCGACAAAGCACCAGAACATCACCGCCAGCGCCCCGAAGGTGTTAGACCATGACAGTTCACTCACCGAGGGCCAGGGAATGTGCACGGGAGTGATCTCGCCCTGCCACCAAATCGCGATAACCAACCCGACGACCAACATCGCAATAATGATCTGAATGTTGGCGCTAGACCCGGCACTGCGCAGCCCTAGCAGCCAGATACCGCCCAGCGTCAACAGTTGTACGCAGAGCAATCCCAAATCGCTCCAGCCAAAGGCCGCCTGCCAGAACCCCGCGGCAATCTGCAACGCCGCGGGTAGCCCCAGAGGAATCACAGACAGGAATAGCCAACTGGTAACACGCGCCATACGCGGCCCAAAAGCCAGATTAACAAAGTGCGCGGCTCCGCCCGCATGAGGAAAGTGCTGCCCCAGTGCGGCAAAGCCGATGGCGATAGGAAAAACAAACAGGATCAGAATCGGCCATGCCCACAGGCTGTCTTGCTGTGCCAACTGTGCGATTAGCGCGGGGACCGCAAACACGCCAGTACCCAACAGCGAGGTAGAAAGCAGACCAACGCCCTGAATCAGGCCAAGCTCTTGTTTTAATCCTTTTGCTTCACTCACAACGCGTCACCTTTTCTTGCCTTTTCATATCATGACCGATTGGAAGAAATAAAAAAGCCTCCATTAACGGAGGCTTTTTCACCAACCACATTCACAAACGTTATGCTATCAAGCGTTGGCTTTCAGCACATCACGAATGCGGGCTTTGTAGGATTCAACCTTCTGCGGCGTCATCATGCGGCGCTCATCATCCTGCACCACACCGCCAACATCGTCAGCAATACGCTGCGCAGACTGTAGCATCAACTTAAAGTTCTGACTGGCATCACCATAAGACGGCACCATCATGAAAATGGACACGCCGGGCGTTGAAAATTCGGACATCGCGTCCACATTAAACGAACCGGGTTTGACCATATTCGCCAGACTGAACAACACAGGGCCAGCGCCAGCGGGGTTCACATGACGATGGAAAATGTTCATTTCACCAAACTGGAAACCAGCCTGAAGCAGGCTTTGTAACAACAGTTCACCCCCGATGACACCGCCCTGATGCGCCACGACATGTAGAACCAGAACCGCTTCTTTTGCCGCAACAGGCTCGACAGGTTCAGTCGGTTGCTGAGGCTGGGCAGGCGCAGGCTGAACTTTCTCATGCAGCGAGTGCGCAACAGGCTGCGGCTGCGCAAACGATTCACGCGGAACGCCAATACTCGGCTCAGAAACAGGAGCTTCTCTGGGGGCGACCACCTGCGGGTTAGCCGCGTCACGCACTGGCGCACGCGGAGAATCCAACGGCGTAGCGTCATCCAATAAAGGGTCGTAAGAAGAGACAGGGGACATCTGCTCAAACGGCGATCTTGCCTCTGGGCGACGCTCTTCCGATGGGCTGTAGTGGTTATCAAATGAAGCGTTGTCAAACGAAGGCTCATTCTGCTGTGGACGAGCCCCCTTCACGCGAACCTCGCCAACCCCTTCATCCAGATCGTCAAGCGACGTTTCACCACGCGCTTTCTTTGCACGCTTAACGGGGCGGTCACGAAAAAGGGACGAGCGTTCTTTCCGGCTGGTCCACAAGCCGTGCAGTAAAAGCGCTATTATAGCGATCGCGCCAACAACGATTAATATCAGACGCAAGTCCTGCATCATTGCTATCCCAATTGTTCGAACAATACATTGCCACCACGGCAAATACTTATACTACTAACTCTATTTGCCTGAGTACACAAGTGCAAGTCTGCACGCGACTTTATGACAATAAAGATAGATACAACGCACTTTCTTGCTGCTTTTTCATGCAAACATGGACTAGTCAGCATAAGATCATCCCGATATGATGCCCTGACAAATAAATGACTGAGTATATCGGCACTATGTCTTCAGAAAAACCATCCTCTTCCGAAAAAACCGCTTACGGTCATACCAGAGAACAGACCCGCAACGGCATATACTATTTTCTTTCCGGATGGCGCCTGATCTCACTGCCTGGCATCCGGCGTTTTGTTATTTTTCCTTTACTCGTGAATATCATGCTGATGGGCGGCGCTTTTTGGTGGCTTTTCACCCAACTGAATGACTGGATCCCTCAGATTATGGGCCATATTCCAGACTGGCTGCAATGGCTCAGCTACCTCATTTGGCCACTCGCCGTACTCTCCATCTTACTGGTCTTCAGCTACCTATTCAGCACTCTCGCTAACTTTATTGCCGCGCCGTTTAATGGCTTATTGTCAGAGCAGCTAGAAGCCAGATTAACGGGGCAAACACCGCCAGACAGCGGCATACTGGATATCGCCAAAGACATCCCGCGAATCATGAAACGGGAGGTTCAAAAACTGGCGTACTATTTACCCCGCGCGATTGTGCTACTGCTGCTCTATTTCGTTCCCGGCATCGGGCAGACTGTCGCCCCACTTTTGTGGTTCCTGTTCAGTGCCTGGATGCTGGCCATCCAGTATTGCGATTATCCTTTTGATAACCACAAAGTGGGATTTGCGACGATGCGGCAGGCATTACGTCGCCACAAGGTCGACAATATGCAGTTTGGCGCACTGGTCAGCCTGTTTACGCTGGTGCCTTTTTTGAATCTGGTCATCATGCCCGTCGCGGTGTGTGGCGCAACGCAGCTATGGGTGGATCGTTATCGGGATTTATCCGCCACATTACCGAAAAAAGCGCCATAAAAAGTGATGCGCACTGGCTCATCACAGCCAGTGCTGTCTATTGTAATGAAAAGATATTTCTTAAGAACATAACGATATAGCAATTCTTTACTTCACTGAAAAGTCTGAACGGGTATTCTCTCTATGTTCGCAAAAATTTCATACAGTTATAAGGACAGGCTATGAGCAAGATCTACGAAGACAATTCTTTCACAATCGGCCATACGCCGTTGGTTCGCCTGAACCGTATCGGCAACGGACGCATTCTGGCTAAAGTGGAATCCCGCAACCCTAGCTTTAGCGTAAAATGCCGTATCGGCTCCAACCTGATTTGGGATGCAGAAAAGCGCGGCGTTCTCAAACCGGGGATTGAGCTGGTCGAGCCTACTAGCGGAAACACCGGGATTGCCTTGGCTTATGTCGCCGCCGCTCGCGGTTATAAACTCACGCTGACCATGCCTGAAACCATGAGCATCGAGCGCCGTAAACTGCTGAAAGCGCTGGGTGCCAATCTGGTACTGACCGAAGGTGCCAAAGGCATGAAGGGCGCGATCGCCAAGGCCGAAGAGATTGTCGCCAGCGATCCAAGCCGCTATCTGCTGTTACAGCAATTCAGCAACCCAGCTAACCCAGAGATTCACGAAAAAACCACCGGCCCTGAAATCTGGGAAGATACGGACGGTCAAGTTGATGTCTTTATCTCTGGCGTGGGTACAGGCGGTACGCTGACTGGCGTTAGCCGCTACATCAAAAACACCAAAGGCAAGGCCATCATCAGCGTGGCGGTTGAACCAACCGATTCACCGGTGATCACTCAGGCACTGGCTGGGGAAGAGCTAAAACCGGGTCCACATAAGATTCAGGGCATTGGTGCGGGTTTTATTCCGGGTAACCTGGATCTGAAACTGATTGACCGCGTAGAAAAAGTTACCAATGAAGAAGCGATCAGTACCGCACGCCGTTTGATGGAAGAAGAAGGCATTCTGGCGGGTATTTCTTCCGGTGCCGCCGTTGCTGCCGCGCTGAATTTGCTCAAAGAAAAAGAATTTGAAGGAAAAACTATCGTTGTGATTCTGCCTTCTTCTGGCGAGCGCTACCTCAGCACGGCACTCTTTGCCGACCTGTTTACCGAGCAGGAACTGCAACAATAACTTCCCGCCCGTGCTCGTACAAAAAGCGAGCGATGTGTTAAAAAAGCACCTATTTAGGTGCTTTTTTGTGGCACAGTTCAAACTTTCCACCACATACGGATTGCTTTTCTGCATCAGGTTTAGTATTTAACCGAACAATTATTTTGATGCGTGAAATTAATATCCGGCACATACCGCGTCTCATCAGATTTTTTTTGTCCTGCGCATAATAGCCCACATCGCCGTTTTGCGACCGAGGTTAAGATAATGGGTGGCGGGATCTGCGGTGTTTGATGGTATTTTATTCAGGAAATACCTTTGACGGTTTTCTTGTCGCATCGTGGTTCGCCCCTGTAACATAGATCAGGAGCTAACCAAACAGGCTAAAGTTTAGTGAATCGACTAAACTTTAGTTCCACAACATTAATCTAATCCATAAGTTGGGGAAAAAGCATGTTCCAGCAAGAAGTGACTATCACCGCACCGAATGGCCTGCACACTCGTCCCGCTGCTCAGTTCGTCAAAGAAGCGAAAGGCTTCACTTCAGAAATCACTGTGACGTCCAACGGCAAGAGCGCTAGCGCCAAGAGCCTGTTCAAATTACAAACACTCGGCTTAACACAAGGAACTGTGGTTACTATCGCTGCGGAAGGCGAAGACGAACAAAAAGCAGTTGAACATCTGGTTAAGCTGATGGCCGAGCTCGAGTAAGCAACGGGTCTTTTTAGTGAACATCAGAATCGAGTAAGGTAGGGTTATGATTTCAGGCATATTAGTATCACCGGGGATTGCTTTTGGTAAGGCACTGTTACTGAAAGAAGATGAGATTATCATCAACCGGAAAAAAATCTCTGCGGATCAGGTGGAACAGGAAATTGAACGTTTTCTGACTGGCCGTTCCAAAGCATCCGCACAGTTGGAAGCGATCAAGAAGAAAGCGGGTGAGACGCTGGGCGCAGAGAAAGAAGCCATCTTCGAAGGGCACATCATGTTGCTGGAAGATGAAGAGTTCGAGCAGGAAATCATAGCCCTGATTAAAGATGAACATGCTTCAGCCGACGCCGCTGCGTTTTCCGTCATTGAAAACCAAGCCAAAGCCTTGGAAGAACTTGATGATGAATATCTGAAAGAGCGCGCAGCAGACATGCGCGATATTGGGAAACGTTTGCTAAGAAACATTCTCAATATGACTATTGTCGATCTGGGTGATATTCAGGATGAAGTCATTCTGGTCGCCACGGATCTGACGCCGTCAGAAACCGCGCAGTTAAATCTGGATAAAGTGTTAGGTTTCATTACCGATCTCGGTGGCCGCACATCTCACACGTCCATTATGGCTCGCTCACTGGAACTGCCTGCGATCGTCGGCACGACCAATGTGACGCAACAAGTCAAAAACGGTGACTATCTGATTCTGGATGCCGTAAACAACCAGATCTATCAGAACCCGACCACAGAAAAAATTGAAGAATTAAAAGCCATTCAGCAGCAGTACAACGCTGAAAAGCATGAACTGGCGAAATTGAAAGATCTCCCCGCTATCACGCTGGATGGTCATCAGGTTGAGGTCTGCGCCAACATCGGCACCGTGCGTGATGTCGCAGGCGCTGAGCGTAATGGTGCAGAAGGCGTCGGCCTGTATCGTACCGAGTTCCTGTTTATGGATCGTGATTCGCTGCCTACCGAAGAAGAGCAGTTCCAGGCGTATAAGGCGGTGGCCGAAGCCGTTGGCGCTCAGGCGGTTATCGTCCGTACCATGGATATCGGCGGCGACAAAGATCTGCCTTACATGAACCTGCCGAAGGAAGAGAACCCGTTCCTTGGCTGGCGTGCTATCCGTATCTGTCTGGATCGTAAAGAAATCCTGCACGCCCAGTTGCGTGCTATTCTGCGCGCATCCAGCTTTGGCAAACTGCGCATCATGTTCCCGATGATTATTTCCGTGGAAGAAGTGCGTGAGCTGAAAGCCGAACTGGAAATGCTGAAAGCGCAGTTGAGAGACGAAGGTAAAGCCTTTGACGAAAGCATTGAAGTCGGTGTGATGGTAGAAACGCCAGCCGCTGCTGCCATCGCGCCACATTTAGCCAAAGAAGTCGACTTCTTTAGTATTGGGACAAACGACTTAACCCAGTATACTCTTGCTGTTGATCGTGGTAATGAGCTGATTTCTCATCTCTATAACCCGATGTCCCCTGCCGTCCTGACCCTGATTAAACAGGTTATTGACGCGTCCCACGCCGAAGGCAAGTGGACAGGGATGTGTGGTGAGCTCGCCGGTGACGAACGTGCTACACTACTGTTATTGGGAATGGGTCTGGACGAATTCAGCATGAGTGCGATCTCTATCCCGAGCATCAAGAAAATCATCCGTAATGCGAATTACGAAGATGCGAAGGCGCTGGCGGAGCAGGCACTCGCTCAACCGACAGCACAAGAGTTAAGCAATTTGGTGAGCCGCTTTATTAAAGAAAAAACGCTCTGCTGATTCTGCTTTACCTAATAGGTTTCAAGGTGGCAATCAGCATCCCCGACAGGCGATATCGTCGCAGTCGGGGGAGCGAAGAAAGCTAATGCCACACCGACTTGAAAGATTAGGGTATACGCTGGCCCAATATTAATGCTTAGGAGAGAATCATGGGTTTGTTCGATAAATTAAAATCTCTGGTTTCTGACGACAAAAAAGACGCTGGCAGCATCGAAATCATTGCCCCGCTGTCCGGCGAAATCGTCAATATTGAAGATGTTCCCGATGTCGTGTTTGCAGAGAAAATCGTCGGCGACGGCATTGCCATCAAACCAACGGGTAATAAAATCGTCGCACCGGTAGACGGCACTATCGGTAAAATTTTTGAAACCAACCATGCGTTTTCCATCGAGTCTGACAGCGGCATTGAGCTGTTTGTGCACTTTGGTATTGATACCGTTGAATTGAAAGGCGAAGGCTTCAAGCGTATCGCCGAAGAAGGCCAGCGCGTGAAGAAAGGCGATCTCGTTATCGAGTTTGACCTGGCTCTGCTGGAAGAAAAAGCGAAGTCTACTCTGACACCAGTGGTTATTTCCAACATGGATGAAATCAAGGAATTGACCAAACTGAGTGGTACGGTTGTTGTCGGTGAAACACCGGTTATCCGTATCAAAAAGTAAGCCTTTCTTACGGATGGTTTACTACGTTTGCACGAAACGGCACCAGGATGGTGCCGTTTTCGTTTCAGGCCTTCCAGCGCGGTACGCACAGGCGAATCACTAATCCGCACGGTTCGCGATTATCAGCCTCAATATGCCCACCATGCGCCAGCACAACTTTACGGGCAATCGCCAGTCCCAATCCATAGCCCTTGCCGGACAGCGGTGAATCAACGCGAATGAAAGGATCGAAAATGCTGGAGAGCTTACTTTTCTCTACGCCAGGTCCCTGATCGGCGACCTGAATCATCCATTCCTGCTCATTGCCAGTAAGCGACACGGTAACCTGCTGTTTGCGGGCTGAAAAACGTAGCGCGTTGCGCATCACATTATCGACCGCCCTGCGCATCAGTTCCGCATTGCCTTTGACGGTATAGTCTTCGTCCTCATCCGCCGCAAGCAGGATTTCAACGCCAGTAAGCTGTGCTTCATAGCGCGCGTCGTTCACCACGGCCGTCACCAGCCCCAGCAAATCAAAATAGGCTTCCTCAATGCCAGAATGCTCTGTGCGCGATAGCGTCAGCAGTTCACCAATCATCTTATCCATCAGCAGTGCTTCACGCTCGATACGCTGCAAGGAATTCTCTATATTGTCCGGGTTTTGCCTGATCAACCCGATAGCGAGCTGCAAACGCGCCAAAGGGGAGCGTAGCTCATGCGAGACATCATGCAGCAACTGTTCACGCGCACTGGCCAGACTATCCAGCCGTTCAACCATGGAATCAAAATCGCGCGCGACATCGCTAATTTCATCATGACGTTTACGCATCACCGGCAGCAGGCGCACCTTCAGATCCCCTTGCGCAACCTGATCAAAACCGGCACGGATCTGATTCAACGGACGTGCCAAACTCCATGCCAGCACCGAACTAAACAGCAATCCCCCCAGCCCCGCGATGATAACAAACGGCATGGGCACGTTAAGAAACTCGACCGGACGAGGAGGACGGAACTCGCTGCGCAGCAGTTCGGCGTTGTAACGTATCTGATACCACTTTCCGGCAGGACCACTGACCTGCTTGATCACATAAGTGGCACGCGGTGCGCCGGGTTTATCCGGTATAAAAGCATCATCAAGCAAGGTATTTTGCGGGGCAGAAACCAATGCCTGCTCCGACAGCGGCAACAATGATTCGGTAATGGAAATATATTGCTGTTCCTTTTGCGGCAACAGCGACATCACATCGTTCAGTTCCCCCATGCCACCGTGTTGTAGCGCCGCAGCCACTATCTCCGTTTGCAGCGTCGCCATGCGCGACACCACGATCTCTTCCAGCGGCTTATGACGCTCGCCGTCAAAAGAAAAAGCCAGCCACAGCAGTTGGGACATCACGAGGAACGTCAGCCAGAACCCCAGTAATATTTTCCAGAAAAGCCTGCCACGCATCATCATCAGCGAACCCGGTATCCGACACTACGCACGGTTTCAATCGTCATCGCATTACCCGGTAATGCCGCGAGCTTCTGACGAATATTGCTGATGTGTACATCCACGCTGCGATCATAGGCTTCACGGCGACGCCCCAGGCATTTTTCGGACAGTTCATCTTTTGATACCACCCGCTCAGGGAAACGCAGTAACAGCTCCAGCAAATTAAATTCAGAGGCCGTCAAATCAAACGGCGTTCCGCGCCATTCACTGATACGCGTTGCCGGGTTCAATACCAGATCGCCGCTGGCCGCCAGACTTTCGTCCCGTTTTGTACTCGGCTGATCGTCATAGCGACGTAACACCGCCCGCAGCCTTGCCACCAGTTCACGCGGATAACACGGTTTAGGCATATAGTCATCCGCGCCCATTTCCAGACCGATAACCCGGTCGATATTGTCGCCTCGCGCCGTCAGCATAATGATGGGCAGTTGTTGGGTTTTTCGTATCTGGCGCAGCACGTCAATCCCACTCATGTCTGGTAACATAACGTCCAAGATTATCGCGGTATAATCCCCCGACACCGCACCATCGACACCCTCTTTGCCCGTCAGCACGCGGGATGTTGAAAACCCTTCCGCATTCAGATACTCACAGAGCATATCGCCCAATTCTACGTCATCATCGACCAGTAAAATATTCATGCCCAGTCCTCATTAATCGGGTATATCCAAGACATTACCGCTACGGGAAAATCCACATGTGGTTTAACGTATGGCGAGTATAGATGCTGTATTCTCAGGCCTAACGTTAATATTCGCAGCCAGATTTACTGAATCCTTACCATTTCTTGCAGCAAAGATTACCGCTACCTTTACAGACTCGGGGTAAATTACTCACCTGCGTTATTTACGCCCGTTCAGATGTATTCCTTAAGGACGATTTCCCCTCATGCAACCTCGATTTTTTACACGACGCCGTACGGCTATCGCGCTTGGACTTATCGCCATTGTTGTATTGACGTATTTGTTTTTCAACAAACCATCGCCTGCACCAAATGCGATGACCACCGCCGCAGAGATTGCCAATCTCGAACAGACCGTACTCGCTGACGGCAACATTGAGGCACAGAAACAGGTCAGCATCGGCTCACAAGCTTCAGGACAAATCAAAGCGCTGCACGTCAAACTTGGCGATAAAGTGAAAACAGGGCAATTGATCGCCGAAATCGATGATCTCACCCAGCAGGACACATTAAAGAATAGCGAAGCGGCGCTGAAAAATGTTCTGGCTCAGCGCGCCGCCAAACAGGCGGAATGGCGTAATAACGAATTAGGCTGGCAACGTCAGCAAATGTTGATGAAACGTGGCGTTGGCGCGCAGGCGGATTATGATAGTGCGAAAGCCACGCTCGACGCCACCCGAGCCAATATCGACGCGCTGGACGCTCAGATCGCTCAGGCGCAGATCGCCGTTAATACTGCCAAGGTTAATCTGGGATACACGCAAATTCGCGCCCCCATGGATGGCACCGTCGTGGCGATTCCCGTTGAGGCAGGTCAGACGGTGAATGCGATCCAGACGACACCGACTATTGCCAAAGTCGCCAATCTGGACACCATGACCATCAAGGTAAAAATCTCAGAAGCTGATGTCGTTAAGGTAAAAATCGGTATGCCCGTGTGGTTCAGTATTCTGGGCGAACCCAATAAGCGTTATGAAGCCACGCTGAGTTCGATTGAACCTGCGCCAGACTCCATCAACACGGACTCAACGACGACGTCATCCAGTGCAAGCAGCACCAATTCAGCCTCCAGCACAGCGATCTATTACAACGGTCAGTTCGATGTGAAAAACCCCGATGGCGTATTGCGTATATCCATGACGGCACAGGTGAATATTCTGCTGTCTTCGGTGAAAAATGCCATTGTCATTCCAGCCACCGCATTAACCTCACGCGATGGCATGTGGTACGTGCAGGTGCTGAATGCGAACAAGAAAGTTGAATCGCGGCTGGTGACGCTGGGTGTCAACGATAACGTGCGCACTCAGATTCGTTCGGGGTTGAGCGTCGGGGAGCTGGTCGTCGTCACCCCGCCATCACGCGATGCCGCCTCTACACATCCCGCCCCCCCGATGGGGATGTAACGCATGTCTACATCCTTACTTAAGCTGACAAGCATTACCCGGCGTTTTTCCAACGGCGAGCAGGAGGTCACCGTCCTCAAGGACCTCAACCTGACCATCAATCAGGGAGAAATGGTGGCGATTGTCGGGGCCTCAGGATCGGGCAAATCCACGCTGATGAACATTCTCGGCTGTCTGGATACCCCCTCCACCGGTGATTATCAGGTGGCGGGACGCGCCGTGGGCAAGTTGAACAACGACCAGTTGGCAGAACTGCGTCGCGAGCATTTTGGTTTTATTTTCCAGCGCTATCATCTGCTGGGCGACCTCAGCGCGCTGGGGAATGTCGAAGTACCCGCGATTTATGCGGGAAAGAGCCGACTCGCGCGCCGTCAGCGGGCAACGGAGTTGTTAACCCGATTGGGACTGGAAAATCGCCTCCACCATCGCCCCAGCCAGCTTTCCGGCGGCCAGCAGCAGCGCGTGAGTATCGCCCGTGCGCTGATGAACGGCGGGGGCATTATTCTGGCGGATGAACCGACCGGTGCGCTGGACACTCACAGCGGCAACGACGTGCTGAGCATCCTGCGCGATCTGCACCAACAGGGCAACACCGTGATTATCGTCACTCACGATATGACAATCGCCGAGCACGCACAGCGCATCGTCGAACTGCGAGATGGCGAAGTGATTGCCGATCGACAAACGCGCCCCGAAGAGGTCACCACGCCGTCGCTTGAAACCTCAGGCTCTCCGGCAACCTCGGCGCTGAACCAGTTCAGAGACCGCTTTATTGATGCGTTTAAAATGGCGCTACTGGCGATGAACGCCCAGCGAATGCGTACCTTTCTGACCATGCTGGGCATTATCATCGGCATCGCCTCGGTTGTCTCAGTGGTTGCGCTGGGCAAAGGCTCACAGGAGCAAGTGCTCGCCGATATCAACTCGATGGGCACCAGCACGCTGGACATTTTCCCCGGCAAAGACTTCGGCGACATGGATGCCAGCGCTATCCAAACGTTACGAGCCAGCGATATTCAGCCGCTGACGCAGCAGCCCTACGTGCATAGCGTCACGCCCTCTATCGCTACCAGCGTCACGATGCGCTATGGCAATATTGCCGTTTCCGCCAGCGTTTCTGGCGTTGGCGAGCAGTTCTTCACCGTGCGCGGCTATACCCTGCAACGCGGCGTGCTTTTCCCTCGCAGCAGTGTCGATGAACTGACGCAGGATGCGGTGATTGACAACAATACGCTTAACAAGCTCTTTCCCCACGGCGAAGACCCGATTGGGCAAGTGATTCTGCTAGGCTCGCTGCCCGTGCGGATTATCGGCGTCGTCAGCAAGAATCAGGGCGGCTTCGGCAGCGATGAAAATCTGAATGTCTGGATGCCGTACACCACCGTCATGAAGCGCATGGTCGGGCAGTCCTATCTAAGAAGTATCACGGTGCGGGTGAAAGACACGATTGATATGAACGTCGCCGAGAAAAGCATCACCGCGTTGCTCACGCAGCGGCACGGTACGAAAGATTTCTTCATCATGAACACCGATAGCATCCGTCAGATGATCGAGAAAACCACCACCACGCTCACGCTGCTGGTATCGATGATCGCGCTGATTTCGCTGCTGGTCGGCGGTATCGGAGTGATGAATATTATGCTGGTGTCCGTCACGGAGCGTACGCGAGAGATTGGCGTGCGGATGGCGGTCGGCGCACGCACCAGCGACATCATGCAGCAGTTTCTGATCGAGGCCGTGCTGGTCTGCCTGTTCGGCGGCATAATCGGTGTGGGGCTGTCGCTGGCTATCGGCGTACTGTTCGCGCAGTTCCACAGCGCTTTCGCGATGATCTATTCCAGTTCCTCGATTATCGCCGCATTCCTGTGCTCCAGCCTGATCGGCATTCTCTTTGGCTTCTTCCCTGCCCGTCGCGCGGCGCGAATGGAACCGATTCATGCGCTGGAGCGGGAATAGCCCTTTTACGCTTTACCAATATCGGTAAGGCGTGAACCGTTAGTTAAATACCCCGGTGGATAGATACCGATCGCCGCGATCGCAGGCTATCGCCACAATCACGCTGCCGGGGTTTTCCGCCGCAATCCGCAGAGCACCAGCCACCGCACCGCCGGTACTCACACCGCAAAATATGCCCTCCTGACGCGCCAGTTTCCGCAGCGTATTCTCGGCATCAACCTGCGTCATATCCAGAATACGATCGACCAGATCGGCGCGGAAAATACCTGGCATATAATCGGGCGTCCAGCGACGAATACCGGGAATATGGCTGCCCTGAGCAGGCTGTAGCCCGACCGTACAGATTGCCGGATTCTGCTGCTTCAGATAGCGGCTGACGCCGGAAATCGTGCCGGTCGTTCCCATACTGGAGACAAAATGGGTCAACTTGCCCGCCGTCTGCTGCCAGATCTCCGGGCCGGTCGTGAGAAAGTGCGCCAGCGAATTGTCCGGGTTATTGAACTGATCGAGCATCTTGCCCTCTCCCGCCTGCACCATCTGCTGCGCCCTATCCCGCGCGCCTTCCATTCCCAGCTTGCGGTTGACCAACACCAGTTCGGCGCCATACGCACGCATCACGGCCTGACGTTCATCGCTCATATTGTCCGGCATCAGCAGACGCAGCCGATAACCTTTTACCGCGGCAATCATCGCCAGCGCAATACCGGTATTGCCGCTGGTCGCCTCAATCAGCCGATCGCCGGGGCGAATATCACCGCGATTCTCCGCCTGCAAGATCATCGAAAGTGCCGCCCGATCTTTGACCGATCCGGCAGGGTTATTTCCTTCCAGCTTCAGCCAAATTTCACTGGTCAGCCCCTGCGTCACACGTTGCAATTTCACCAGCGGGGTATTGCCAATACAATGCTCAAGCGTTGTCACACGTTGCATCCTAAAAAGTCTTACTCACTCGAGTGAACGATAAAATAGATAAAATTGGCGTTGCTGACAAACCTATGATGGTGAATTCGCGGTATACGGAACTCACACGACCGAGGCAATCGCGCTCGCGGCAGCGAAAAAGCAGAAAGAACTGATGCCTGCACAGCGGCAGACATCAGGAAAACCAGTCAGCCCTTACAGCGACAAAAGCTGATCCAGAGACGGCGCAAAGAAGTAGCTGCCGCTGACAGCACGCGTAAAGCGCAGCATCTCATCACGTTTACCGTCACGATCGCCGAACATGCTCAGTAACTGCTGCTCGATGTTATGCAGACGTGCACAGTAAGCGACGAAATAAAGCCCGTTCTTCCCGCTGGCGGTGCCATAAGGCAGGCTCTGACGCAGGATCTTCAGCCCCTTGCCGTCTTCCTTTAAATCCACACGGCTGAGATGTGACGTGACAGGGCGCTGATCGGACGACAGTTCTTCATTGTCCTGCTTCGTGCGGCCAATCATTTGCTCTTGTTGCTCCACACTAAAACGCTGCAACTGCCTTAGATTGTGTTCCCAACGTTGGGTGAACACGTAGCTGCCGCCGGCATCCGGCTGGCCTTCCGGGATAATCGCCACGGCGTGACGGGCATCCCCTTGCGGGTTTTCCGTACCGTCCACGAAACCGCTGAGATCGCGATCGTCCACCCAGCGAAAACCGTGCGTCTCTTCCTCAATACGAATCGCACCACCAAACGCGGCTAATGCAGCCTGAGCCAACGTGAAATTGACATCGTGGCGAAGCGATTGAATATGGATCAGCAGATCGCGCTGCGTGGCAGGTGCAAGCCCGTTGCCCAATGGCGTAAACGGCTTCAGTTCCGCCGCACCGTGATGGCAGTCCAGATCGCGCCAGACATCGTTGCCAAACGCCAGTACCGCGCCTAATCCGGCATCAGGGTGCTGCTGCTGCAAATCTTGTAATGTCTGACAGAATTTTTTGCATCCCTGCCGGATAGCATCAAATTCTCCCTGAACCATGGCTTCCATAAAAATGGCAAAACGGCGGTGTTCCAACAAAATACCGCTTTGAATTGGTGTCATTTCTGCTTCCTCAAACGTCGATTTTTTCTTTTGTTGTTATAGGTTTACTGCTGTGATCGTGGCGAATGACTGCCATGATCGATACCGACCATGGCCGCCCCCTATTTGTAATCATACCGGAAGCCACTTGGCTTCTACCTTGCTTAAAAACAAACTCGTCCTTTAAATTAGTTTCGCGCCTGCGCGTGCCACACGATTTTACTCACTTTCCAGGTTTTCAGAATATCGTCAGACGGCATCAACCCTTCCGGGCCACTCCACTCACCGGAATAGATATAGCTGATGTGGCTACTCTGCGGTGCAGCACATTCAACGCTCTGAGCGTCATCGCCTTGCCCCAGTTGGCAGACATCGAATGCTTTGGTGTAGGTATTGCCAAACGCATCACCCATTTTCACCCCGCCCTCGCTGGCAATCGCCGGATCCATGACCTCAACTTTACGCACGCTGCCCTTCGGCTGGCCGCTGATGATCATCTTCACCGCGTTACCATCCAGCGCCTGATAAAACGCCACCAATTGACCATTGGAAGTGCCCATACCGCTACGCAGTTGATAATCCCCTTCCAATGCGCTTCGTAGCGCCCCCTCGGACAGCGGTGTACCCGCATTGATGCCCCCAACGCCCGCTTCCGTGACCTGTAATGCACTGCCAAACCAGTTAAACGGCGATAGACTGGACCAGGAGAAATGAGAAAGCGCGCTACATCCACTCAGCAACAGCGGTACACCCAGCACCAGCGATAACCCCAACGGGCGAAAATTCATGGTATATACTCCTCAAAATTGAACGGTTTCCGTCGTCAGCCCCCCTGGCAAGCTGGTGAGTTGGAGTCTGCGAGCGACGAAAAGTGCCGTAAAAGACGGGATAATCCTGCGGGGGATTATACCCTAAATAATGCGAGTTTCAGGAAGGCGACAAAATAAGGACAAATTCGTCGGGAATGCATGTGAGCAGCCAACGGCTGGCTGCCAATCAGAACCGTAGACCTCCCAGCAATCGGGAAGCCTACGGGCAATATCAACTGCGCGGCGAGGCGAAATCCGTTAAGTCATAACGGTGCGGGAACAAATCGTCCAGCTCCGTTTGATGCGTAACTGCCACCACGGTACACATCGGCAATGCCAGCTTGACCAGCGCCAGAAGCTGTCTGGCAGCATCATGATCGAGATTGCTGGTCGCTTCATCCAGATAAAGCGTATCGGGTTTGGCAATCAGCGCGCGGGCAAAAGCGACACGTTGACGCTCACCGCCGGAAAACACCCGATCCCAGTTTAGTTGCGCATCCAGTCGATCCCGCCATGCCCCCAACCCCACGCTATCCAGCGTTTGACGTAGCATCTCGGTGTCAGCCAACGGCGGATGGGGATAACAAAGGATCTCTGCCAGCGTCCCCTGCCCTAGATAGCTTTGCTGCGGCAGCAGCAGGCTATGCCCTTCAAGCGACTGCCAACGGCCATGGTAATACGGCCACAGGCCGCTTAACGTACGCAACAGCGTTGATTTCCCCAGCCCGCTGCGGCCAGAAAATTGACTCCAGCTACCCGCTTCACAGCTCAGATCGACATTTTGCAATAGTGGAGCACCCTGCGGGGTGGTAAAGGAGAGTTGCTCAATGCGTAAACGCTGCCCGACTGGCACATCGGCTTCTTCCGACTGATGACGTTTGATTTCCGCTTTGAACTGACTGAGACGCGCCATACTGGCGGATAAAATCACCAACTCCTTATACTTATGGATAAACCAGCTCAGCGCCCCATGAACCTGCGCAAATGCCCCACGAATCTGCATGAGGCCGCCCAGCGTCACCGTTTTATTCAGGAAGGCAGGCAAGGCAGCAAAGATCGGCACAATCTGGCTCACACGCATATAGCCCGTGGTGAAAAAGCCCAAATTACGTTCGGCATTCATGAAGCGTCGCCAGTTCGACACGATGGCCGAGAAATGGCGTTGAAGCTGTGTTTTCTCCTGCGCCTCACCGCCATACAGCGCGATTTGCTCGGCGTTATCATGCTTACGCAGCAACGCGGCACGGAAATCGGCCTCGGCTTTTTGCTTCTCGTAATTAATATCGTGCAGGCGTTTTCCGACCACATGCGTGATTAAACTGCCGATCAGCGTATACAAAACCACAACCCAGACCAGATAGCCTTTAATCACCCATTCTTCACCAAACAGCGTCACGCGCTGCACGCCCGATAGCCCCCACAAGATAACGACGAAAGAAAATAATCTGGCCGTCACGATCAAAAATTCGACGACCAGACTCACGGCTTTGTCGACGAAAAGGTTGATATCTTCGGCGATACGCTGGTCGGGGTTATCAATTTTGCCTGCCACCGACATGCGATAAAATGCCCGTTTCGCCAGCCAGCTATCAACCAGTTCAGCGGTTAACGCACTGCGCCAGCGGATAATCAGCAGTTTGGTAAACCACTCCTGATAGACGATCGCCCCGATATAGAGCAGGATGAAAACGCCGTATTCTTTCATCAGAGAAAGCAACAAACGGCTGTCAAATGCCCCTAAGGCATCATAAAACGTTTTACTCCACTCGTTTAACAACACATTAAGATAGACAATCACTCCCCCCATCGATATCGCCACGAGCAATAGGAGCCACGCCTGCCAACTGCGTTTACCGCCCCAAAAGGGACGGCAGAGATCGACAAATTGCGCTATGACCTTCTTCACTCTTGCACCTCTTGCGGCAAGGTGATGTAAAGCACCCGGTTCTCCGGGTTATACAGCGTCGCCGACATGGCTCGCACACCTTCCAGCGTGATGCTGTCAGCCAGTGTAGAGACACGACTCAGGTAGCGGGGATCGTCATAGTGACGATAGCTCAGGAGCAAACGGCGCTGTATCGTGGTGATATCACCCTGACGCCGTTTTTCCGCCTGAATGAACTTCATTTTCTGCTCATCGACATCCTGCTGGGTAATGTTGGACGGTAACTCAGCAAAAACCTGCTCTGCCAACGCCCATAGCTCTTGCGCACGCGCTGGCGCGCTGGTGAAACTCACTTCTGTTTCAATCCGCTGTTTTTTATCTTCCAGCTCGCTCTCGACACGCATACGGTAAATACCCAGCGCATCATCACGCAGGCGCGTCTTGAGATATTTATTGGCAATATCGCGGGCGACACTCACCTGCACAGCGGCTTGCGGCGTCCACACATACGGCGTGAAGCTCCATGTGCGGATATCGGCGCGTGGTTCGATATTGATAGCCGCTGTCGCCTCACGTTTCCCCGCTAGCGCCAGAGGGGGTTTTACATCTCTGGCAGGCTGACGTGGGATCGTCGCCAAATAACGTTCAACCGACGGCAACAACTGTGCAGCAGGCATATCCGCGATCAGATAGTAGGTGACGGGGGCAGCCGCCGCCTTATGCCACTGTGACAGCAGCGCTGGCGCTGAGATTTTCTTTAGCTCCGCCATTTCTGGCTGCGGCCAGATTGGCCCACCAAAGCGCAGTGTCGTGATGTCATCAGCACGTTTTCCACCGACGGACCGATCGTCATTGGCCTTCTGACGCGCCAGACTCATCATGCTCTCTTTCATCACATCGGGATCGATACCAGGCGCGATATTCAGCGCACGGTATAGCCCCAGCAAATTTGCCAGTTGTTCAATCGGAGCATTCCCGCCCACGGTCAATTGATCCGCTTCCTGATCGATGTTCAATGACAGGGATTTATCTTTCTTCCAGTGAGTTAGCGCTTCCCCACTCCAGGTTGCTGGCCCACTCTGGTTTACCAGTTGGCTCGCCAACTGTGCCTGCCACGGATTCAGCGACGCCGCCATGAATCCGGCCTGGCTCGTCGCCGTGAGATACACTCTTTTACCCGCTTCCGGCGCACGCAGCCATACGACGCGATCGCCATTACTCAACTGCCACTGCTCTACCTTTTGGGCGGCAAAAACCGTCATTGCCGTCCGTTTCCCGCTTTGCGTCACGGCAGGAAGCTCAGGGATAACGTTTTGTTTTTCTACCTGTAACGGTGCCAGCGTCGCGGCGGCCCACTGCGTCTGTAACTGACGAATCGCCCCCGGCTTCGGCAAGGTGAACGGCGTCGCGCCCGGTACGCTAAACTGCACCAGCGTATCGGGAGACACTAACCAGCGTTGCAAATGGCGGTTGACGTCTTGCGCAGTGATGGTGTCCAGCGCTTTCAGCGCATCTTTACCCCGCTGCTGGCTACCCACATAGGGGCGATCTTGCTGCCACGCCACGGTTAACTGCTGTACCCAATCCGCAAACTCACGGGTTTCAGGGGTATCGCTCATACGCTGCGCGGCTTCACGAATATCAGAGGCAACCGCCGCGATGTCCTGCTCGTTTAACGGATAGCGTTTTAACCGCTCAATTTCTTTCAGTACCGCAGACAGCGCGACGTCATGGCCTCCCGGCATGACATTAGCGAAAAAGCCCAACGCGGCGGTGGTTTTACCGATATCCGACTTACGCACCACCAGACTGCTGGCGTCTTGCGGCAGTTCCGCTTTCTGCCGACGCACCTGACGCGTCAATGTGGTTAACGTCATCTGTGTCAGCAAGCGGTGACGGAAATCGGGTTGGCCAAAAGTCTCTTTGTCATTGAAACGGTAGACAAACGACACCTGACTACTACCGCTTTCACTATCCTGCAAACGTGCGACGTTGATCTGCGGTTTCAGCATCGGCTCATAGTAATCACGGGCTGGCACGGCAACATTTGGCAATGGTGCAAAATAGCGTTGAATGTCGCGTTCCGCCTCCGCTGGCGTGATATCGCCGATGATCATCAAACGCATGTTCGACGGCTGATACCAACGCTGATAGAAATCCTGTAGTACGCGGGCTGGCGTGCCGTTAATCGACGATTCAGTGCCAATCACCGGGCGGGAAGGATAGCGGGAATCATGGCGAATCGCCTGTACCCGCTGCTGATTCATCCGCTCCGCTACACCCAGCTTGCCACGCCACTCTTCCAGAATGATTTTGCGTTCGTCATCAAGATCGCTTTGTCGCAGTGTGGCGTGCCCCGTCATCTGACTCAACGCCTGCAAGGCCGTTCCCAGATCGCGATTCCCTTTCGGCGGGCTCATCATATACTGGGTGCGCTCGTAGTTGGTCATCGCATTGTAGCTCTGCCCGCGTCCCCACCCTTGCTTGTGCAGTTCCGTACTCACACCGTGAGGAAATGCCTCGCTGGCGCGGAACACCATATGTTCGACCATATGCGCCACGCCAGATTCGTGGTCTTGCTCATCAATCGAACCAACATCGACAATCAGGCGAATATCGACGCGCGTTTTCTGCCCTTCCAGCGGCACAAGGGTGTAGCGCAGTCCATTTGCCAGCGTCCCTTCTTTAATAACCGGTAACGGACTTTTTATTTCTTCAGCCTGGCTGATAACACTTCCGGCTAAGAGATAAATCCCCCCCATTAGCCAGAATATAATTTTCTTTTTCATCACTGCCCTTTATTCTTTTTATCACTTACCACGAATACTTCACGTCCAGCCAAAATTGACGCCCTAAGCCATAACTCGCTTCGGTTTTGTTGGCTTTATTCAGAACATTGAGGACATCTACACCCACTTGTAAATTTTGTTTACCTAATGGCTGGGTATACGTCACACGCCAATCCAGGCGCATGTTATTGCCATACTGTTCTTCTTCATAAACATCAGTAGCGCCAACATATCCGGCACAGCGGTTATCATCCGGGCAATTAATCGTTTCAGTCAGTGTCGATGCTTTATACCCGCCGGTATAACTCAAACGTTGAGTCCAATCTAAACGCCAATTCGGTATTTCAGTATTCAGCTCAACAAATGCTGTCCAGGGACGGTTAAAGTTATCTGCCGGTTTATCAATTGCTCGGATCATTTTCCCGTTGTAGAGAATATAACCATCGACATCGGCCTCGGTGTCATAGTCTGTATTTGAAGAAGTACTTTTATGAATATTCGCGCCCGCCGTCCAACTGAATATCGCAGAGTTCCACTCGATTGGGGAAACGGGTTTAACCACCAGACTAAACGTATCGGATTCAGATTTTCCGTTATTGGTTAATTCATAGATTTTTGTGGTTTGATTTTGTTCAGCAGAGAACTGGTCTTTCGCTTCACGGTGAACCCATTTCAGCGCCCACACCGTGTCATAAATACGCTGCTGCACACCGAGATTCAGCTCATCACTGTAGGGCGTGTTTAAAGAGGTGTATCGGTAATTAGTTTGGCTCAGTGTTCGACCAAAAACCCAATCACCGGGGGTTGTATCCGTTGATTGCACGGTACATCCGCCCCTGCTATTCAGCGTATTGGCACGACATTCGGTATACGGTTGTTTACGCGCTTCACGCAGCTTATAGGCCAGTACATTGCCAGCATAGTAACGGTTCACCCCACCGAAAACCTCAGTGGAACGATCGCCCCAAACGTCATAACTGGTACTAAAACGCGGTGAGATGTTCATGTTTTTCATGTAATCGTCATAATCCACACGAACACCGGGTACCATCGTCAAACGCGAAGCCGTCAGCGTATCCTGTAAATAAACCGCGTAAGTGTTGGCGGCTACGCTTACATCAGACGCTTCATAAACCACCCGTTGGCCGAGATACTGTTCACCGTTGATACAGGCAGAATCGCCGCTGTTGCACACAATGGCGGTATTTCTGGTTGACACGGCATAATTGTAAGAAGTGTCTTTCCGACGATAGCTTGCCTGAGAGAAATCCGCATCAAGTCCAAAATCAAACTGATGCTGTATCCCCCATGCAGAGAGAGGATTGAGCTGCCAGTCGTGTTTGAGGTTAATTCCCTTCTGCTCGGTTTTAATCGTGCCATATCCCCCCTCATTTGCCGAGTTTGCCCCCGATCGCCAGTCAATACTCGGCGTGAGCCCCCACACATAGGCATCTTTTTTATCGTTCGCGATCGTATTTTCATTCTGTTTCGCGATCAGCTTCGTGGAGACTTTACCGAAAGCGTTCTGGTTATCCCATCCCAGATTAATACTTGTACCGCCGCCCTCGTTGGTATATTTCGCGTCTTTATAATTCGCGCGAACATACGTCGCCGTGTGGGGTGAATACATGAATGAAAGACTGAACTGGTTGTTCTCATTCGCATCCCACGCCCCACGCAACATATAGCTTTCCGATTCACGCGATTGGTCTTCCCATTTCTGCATATAATTATGCCAATATGGGATGCTCGATTCTTTACGGTTATAAACAAACATCAGCGCCGCATTATCACTCAGCGGCTGGCTGACGTTCAGACTGTAGAAATCCTTATTAAATTTAGGCTGTCTACTGTGCGTTGAGCCGGTGTTAAACGAGGCTTCCTTTTTTTCCTCAATATGATACTTAGCCCATGATGAGCGCGTGGTGCGGTAAGATACGGAACCCGATGGCTCAGTAAACGAGGGTTTTTTCAGTTTGGCATCAATCACCCCACCGGTGAACTGACCATACTTAGCCGACACATTGCTGTCGTAAACCGATACACTCTCAATCAGGCTACTGTCTATCCAGAAGGATTCAGGATGACCAGAAGGGAAATCATTACCCGCATTCCCATTAGCAGTCGAATCAACCTCACCGACGTTCACCCCAGGGTTCAGACGATCGTTGTTCGACATCCCGTCGATCATAAAGTTGTTGTTATAAAATTTTTCGCCGTGAAACGAGACGACATCCGGTGCTAACTCTCCGGGGGTTTCACTGTTATTTGATGTTTCCGAAAATTGTACGTTCGGGTTGGTACGCAGCAGCTCAGTGATATTGCCATTCGCGGTCGGCTTTTTCGCAATCTCCTCCGCAGACAATTGCTGGCTACCGATCTCCATTGGCCCCGGCGTAATTTGCGCCTTCACCAGAATCACATCGCCGCGACCTTCATTTTCTACCCCACGATTCTCTGCACTCGTATTGCTTGTCTGTGCATCATCCGCCGCGGGCACACTCGCCCTTGGGCGAATGATAAAAGCGTTACCGGTTTCTGTCGGCTCGGCATAAAGATTATTGCTGTTCAATAACCGATCCAAAGCCTGTGCCACCGTATAGTTTCCTTCCAGCGCAGGTGCTTGCTTTCCTGCCACCAGTTTGCCATCAACACCAAAGTTAGCGCCCGTTTGTCGCGCTAATTGTGTGAGTGATTTTTCCAATGACTGTGCGGGAAGGTGTATTGATTGTGCTGGTGCCGCTGCGCCAAATGCTGGACTCCCTCCGCTTAACGTCAGAGTTAACAGAGTGGTCGGCCAGATTGTGTTACGCATCCCCAAAAAATTACGCATGAATTTATCCTGAATTATTTTATGTTTTCAGGAGAGAAGACGTTGCTCAGCAAAAATCGGGCAGAAGAAAATAAAAATAATTATCATTTATATTTAATTTATTGCCTTTATCATTGATTATTAATGATTTTTATTTTCACTAATCCAGACAAGGTAACCGAAAGGCTGCCGGACGGAGATGGGAAGGGAATGTTTCAGTAACTCCAGCGCCTGCTGGCTATCATTCAATGGCAGAACGCCAGTAAAATGCAGGTGTTCCAGCGCCTGACGCTGACGTGGATCCAGATAAATCAATCCTGAATAGTGGCGGGAAAGTTCATCGACAACCTGAATGAGCGGTGCATTTTCAAATACCAGTTGGTTGTGAATCCAGCCTGCTTCTGTCGATGCGCTCACAGGACGGGTAATATGTAGACGATCAAGCCCAACCTGTTGACCAGCATTCAGGTCAAGATGGAGATTAGAGTTATCATTTGCCGTCACGCGAACGTGTGATTCATCAACGCTCACCAGCGTATCTTTCCCCGTATCACGTACGCTATAGCGGGTGCCCAATGCCTGGGCCGTTATCTGTGTACTATCTATCACAAACGGTCGGCTGTACGGATCTTTGGCAACCTGCGCGTACACTTCGCCACGTAGCAGCGTGATCGTTCGTTTTTGTGAAGTAAAAGAAATATTCACAGCCGAATTACTGTTCAGTATCAGCCCACTGCCGTCATCCAGCACGATACGCCGAACTTCACCAGCCACGGTATGCTGATCGGCCAGCCAATAAGTATAAGGCAACTGGCTTAGCAGCCAGCCCCCCGCAATGAATATCGCCAGAGCAACATAACGGGATGCGCCTGATTTGCGCGCTGTCGCAGCCGGCGTGATGGCGGCGCTTGCCCATAGTTGCTGCATCTGATGATAAACCACAGGATGACGGGCATCGCTCAGGCACCACTGCTGCCATTCCTTATGCAGTAATTGGGCGTCTTCGCTATCCTTCTCGACCTCAGAGAAGCGTAATACCCATTCAGCGGCTTGCTGCTGAATTTGCGCAAAATCAGCGTTACGCTTCATTCTGTTCCTGGAAAAAAATCCGGCTGTGGAAATGCACCATCGCTTTCGCCAGATATTGCTTCACGCTACTTTCACTCACCTGTAACGCCTCAGCGATCGTCCGGTAATCGTACCCTTCCACACGCGCCATAATAAATGCCCGCTGTACCTTCTCATCCAACTCATGGGTCAAAATATGCAATGCTGTCGCCACAAGCTGGCTTATCGCAACACGGTATTCCGCAGAGTGCTCTTCTTCTCCATCAACCAGCACCGCTAACGCCGATAACGCATCTTGTTCGAGTTTACGCTTACGAAACTGATCGATCATGACGTGATTCGCCGTCACCATCAGATAAGCCTTTGGTTGTCGGATAGCGGAGGGATCGGCAAGCGTCAGGAGTTTTAGAAAGGTGTCCTGGGTGAGATCATCGGCCTGATGAATACAACCCATTTTCTTACAAAGCCATCCCCGCAGCCATCCTTGGTGGGTCTGGTAAAAATCACTCCAGAAAGAAGTTAGCTGCGTCATAGTGGTTTCAACAGGCAGAAAGCAGATGAGAATAGTTTAATTGATACTCATTATCATCTAAGCCTGTAGCACGATGCAACACTTTTCAAACAACATCCCCGAGGAACGGGGCTGCACACATCAATATTCCCGATCTTCAATCAGGCGTTTTCCCAGCGTAATGCTATCGACAATCTCGTAGTCGAGTTTCTCATACATGCCGATCACCGCATCGTTGTCTTCCCGCACCATCAGGTGAATCTTCGGGCAGCCGCGAGCAATGAGCTTTTTCTCCAGTCGGCTAATCAACGCATTCGCAATACCGCGCCCGCGAAAATCAGGATGCACCCCCAGATAGTACGCCGAACCACGGTGGCCATCGTAACCGCCCATGACCGACCCCACAATTTCGCTGTTCACCTCGGCGACCAGAAATAGGTCGGGATCGTGATTGAGCTTACGTTCGATGTCCATTTCAGGATCGTTCCACGGACGCAGCAAATCACAACGTTCCCAGAGAGTGATCACGGCTTCAAAATCATCCTGCCTGAATATGCGGATTTCCATCACAGTCGCCATTTTGCAATAAGGTAAATCGTGATTATCGCGTGATTTTTATCAGACGCAATCTCAAATTGCGCGCCGCCTTCAGGAATCACACAACCGATAACTGGGGATCGATTTTATTGATGGTATACTGCCCGCCTTTATTACCGTGCCGCCATCGCGATGGAAACAACATGCCCACTCTGTCTGACGTCAATGCAGTAAAACATTTTTTGCTTAGCTTACAGAAGGATATCTGTCAGCAGTTGGCTGCTATCGATGGCAAAGCTGATTTCGCCAAAGACGAATGGCAGCGTGCTGAAGGTGGCGGCGGATGCAGTCGCGTGCTATCCGAAGGACGCCTCTTTGAACGCGCAGGGGTTAATTTTTCCCATGTGGCCGGCAAGTCATTGCCGCCTTCTGCCAGCACGCAGCGCCCTGAACTGGCTGGCCGCAGCTTTCAGGCGCTGGGCGTGTCGTTGGTGATTCACCCGCTCAACCCTTACATTCCCACCAGCCACGCCAACGTGCGTCTATTCATTGCCGAGAAACCGGGAGAAGAGCCAATCTGGTGGTTTGGCGGCGGATTCGATCTTACCCCCTATTATGGTTTCAAAGAGGACGCGGTGCATTGGCATCAAACCGCTCACGACCTGTGCCAGCCGTTCGGTGACGATGTCTATCCGCGCTATAAAAAGTGGTGCGATGAGTACTTCTTCCTGAAGCACCGTAATGAGGCTCGTGGTATTGGAGGACTGTTTTTTGACGATCTGAACGCGCCGGATTTTGCGACCAGTTTCGCCTTCATTCGTGCCGTAGGTAGCGGATTTCTCGATGGTTATCTGCCCATCGTCGAACGGCGTAAAGATTTGCCGTGGGGAGAGCGCGAGCGCGAATTCCAACTCTATCGTCGCGGCCGCTATGTGGAATTCAACCTGATTTGGGATCGCGGTACGCTGTTTGGCCTGCAAAGCGGCGGGCGCACCGAATCCATTTTAATGTCCATGCCGCCGCTGGCTCGCTGGGAATATCAGCACCAGCCTGAACCGGATAGCCCGGAAGCCAGACTTTATCGAGATTTTTTGCCCGTCAGAGACTGGCTGGTAGAAAGTAACACGCACAATAAGGAAGCATAAAACATGCAGATTTGGGTCGATGCCGACGCCTGCCCTAACGTCATTAAAGAAGTGCTATTTCGCGCGGCGGATCGCACACAAATGCAGGTCACGCTGGTCGCCAACCAAACCATAAAAGTGCCGCCGTCGCGTTTTATCCGCACGCTGCGCGTCCCCGCGGGTTTTGACGTCGCCGACAATGAAATTGTGCGCCGCGTTGAAACAGGCGATCTGGTGATCACCGCTGATATTCCACTGGCATCGGAAGTAATAGAAAAAGGCGGCGTCGCGTTGAATCCGCGCGGGGAACGCTATACGCCGGACACCATTCGGGAACGGCTGAACATGCGGGATTTTATGGATACCATGCGCGCCAGCGGGATACAAACCGGTGGCCCCAGCGCCTTGAGTCAGCGGGATCGCCAGCAATTCGCCAACGAGTTGGACAAGTGGTTGCAGCAGGCCAAAAAGTGATCGCGCCCTGCCTCATCTGCATAGCAGGCAAAGCAGGAGTCAACATCACTCAGCGATACACCGGCAGCAAGTCGAGGCTGGAAAGGATATGTATCAGCGCGGTGCTGACACCAAAGAGCAGCACCAGCGCAATCATCGCGTTGCCGCCACGGACACGAAACTGCGGGCTGCCAAAGCGGCGACGTGATGCCAGCGCCAGCAGCGCAGGCGTAATCACCGCCCATACGGTGGCGGCTAATCCGGCAAAGCCAATCGCGTAAATAAAGCCGTTCGGATACAGCAGGCCCCCGATAATCGGCGGGGAAAACGTGACCAGTGCCGTTTTCGCCCTTCCCATTCGGCTATCGTCAAACTTCAGTAAATCTGCCAGATAATCAAACAGCCCCAGCGTCACCCCGAGAAACGAACAGGCGACGGCAAAATTGGAAAAGACGGTCAGCAACACGTCCAGATAAGGGCTGTTCAACACCCCACCTAGCGTTTGTACCAACACATCAATATTTCCGCCCTGCTCGGCAATCCCGATAAAATCAGGACGCGCGATGTTTCCCATCGTGCCAATCAGCCAGATGGCATACATCACCAGCGCCAACACACTGCCAATAAACAGACAGCGTTTGATGATCTGTGGTTCACGACCATAATGCTTCACCAGACTAGGGACATTGCCATGAAAGCCGAAAGATGCAAGGCAAAAAGGCAACGTCATCAGCACGTACGGAAGGTAGCTCGGAGTCTCTTCGGCAACATTGAGTAAAACGACGGGCTTAACGTTCCACAGCAAGCTGCCAAACGTCATGAAGAAGGTCAGAACCTTCGCCGCCAGAAAAAAAGCGGTCATGCGGCTCACCGCCGCCGTACTCCACCACACCGTCAACGCCACAAACAGCGCAAACAGGAAGCCGCCGAGGCGGGCAGAGAAATTTATCGACATCTCCGCAAGCGTGTGGCTAATAATTGAACCGCTCGCCGAAATGTAGGCGTAGGTCAGGATATAAAGGACAAAGGCAATCGATATGCCATTAACGATATTCCAGCGCTTACCCAACAGATCTTTGGTCAGCGTATCAAAGCTGGAGCCAGTCGGATAATTCAGGTTGGCTTCCAGTATCATTAATCCTGAGTGATACATGCAAAACCAGGTCAACACCAACACAGCAAATGACCAAAAAAACCAGGCCCCCGACATCACCACCGGCAGGGAAAACATCCCGGCACCGATAATCGTCCCTGCAATAATCATCGACCCGCCAAACAGCGAGGGAAGACGCTTTTCCGTACCGTTTTTCTCTCTGGTATTTTCGTTCACTGCGCGTGTTGCCATAGCCGATAGTCGCTCGTTAGATTTTAAGGCGGGATCATGGCATAAAACCAAAATTATTCCATTGATTCATATTGGTTCTACGCTCATTTGTGCCAAATAAAAAACCCAGCCATGAATCGGCTGGGTTTGTCTGTATCGATAAAAATGCCTTACAGCGGCTGAGTTTGTGCTTCCACTACCGCCAGCGCCACCATGTTCACGATACGGCGCACAGAGGCAATCGGCGTCAGGATATGTACCGGCTTTGAAATTCCCATCAGTACCGGCCCCACCGTCACCCCTTCAGAGGAAGAAACGCGCAGCAGGTTATAGCTGATACGCGCCGCTTCCATATTCGGCATAATCAGGATGTTAGCCGAGCCTTTCAGCGGGCTGTCTGGCATTTGATCGCGACGAATGGCTTCCACCAGCGCGGCATCACCGTGCATCTCACCATCGATTTCCAGTTCCGGTGCCAGCTTGTTGACCAGCGCCAGCGTCTCGCGCATTTTCCGCGCCGTCGGAGAATCTGAAGTCCCGAAGCTGGAATGCGACAGCAGTGCGACTTTCGGCTCAATACCGAAACGGCGTACGCTTTCTGCCGCCATCAGCGTGATTTCCGCCAGTTGTTCCGGCGTTGGATCGGCATTAACGTAGGTATCGGCGATAAACGTGTTGCCGCTTGGCAGCATCAACGCGTTCATCGCCCCCGCGGTATGCACGCCATCACGGTAACCAAACACTTTTTCGACCACATCGAAGTGCTCTTCATACGTGCCAATCGTACCGCAAATCAGCGCATCGGCCTCGCCACGGTGAACCATGATAGAACCGATCAACGTCGGATTACCGATCACCGCACGTTGTGCTTTTTCCTGCGATACGCCACGGCGTTTCATGATCTCGAAATACTCGCTCCAGTATTCTTTGAAACGCGGATCCGATTCGTTGTTAACCACTTCAAAATCTTTGCCGATGGTCAATTGCAGACCCAATTTTTGCAGACGTTTCTCAATCACACTCGGGCGACCAATCAGAATTGGGAACGCTAACCCCAGCGTCACCAGTTCCTGTGTGGCATGCAGCACACGGGCATCTTCCCCTTCAGCGAATACCACACGCTTCGGCTGCTGACGCGCCTGTGAGAAGATCGGCTTCATGAATAGGTTGGTTTTGTAAACGAACTGAGTCAGTTTTTCGATATACGCATCGAAATCCTCGATCGGACGCGTCGCCACACTGGAGTCCATTGCGGCCTTCGCGACCGCCGGGGCGATCTTGATGATCAGGCGTGGATCGAACGGTTTTGGAATCAGGTATTCCGGGCCGAATGACAGATCCTGATCGCCATACGCAGATGCCACCACTTCACTCTGCTCCGCCAGCGCCAAATCAGCAATCGCGTGAACACAAGCCAGCTTCATCTCTTCGTTGATGGTGGTCGCACCCACGTCCAGTGCGCCACGGAAAATGAACGGGAAGCACAGTACGTTGTTCACCTGATTCGGATAATCCGAACGGCCAGTACAGATGATGGCATCAGGACGCACCGCTTTCGCCAGCGGCGGCAGGATTTCGGGTTCTGGGTTCGCCAACGCCATGATCAATGGACGCGGCGCCATGGTTTTCACCATGTCCTGAGTTAGGACGCCGGGGCCAGAGCAGCCAAGGAAGATATCCGCGTTCGGGATCACATCAGCCAGCTTCCGCGCCCCATTATCTTCAATCGCATACGCGGCTTTGGTTTCTTCCATGTTTTCATCACGACCATGGAAAATTACGCCACGCGAATCACACACGACGATGTTGTGCTTCTGCATCCCCAGCGCCACCAGCAGATTCAGGCAGGCGATAGACGCCGCACCCGCGCCGGACACCACCAGACGCACATCAGAAATGTTCTTCTCTACCACACGCAAACCGTTCAGCACGGCGGCGGTACAGATGATCGCCGTACCATGTTGATCGTCATGGAAGACAGGGATCTTCATGCGCTCACGCAGTTTCTTCTCGATGTAGAAGCACTCTGGTGCCTTGATGTCTTCCAGATTGATACCGCCGAACGTTGGCTCCAGCGCTGCGATCACATCGATCAGCTTGTCGGGATCCAACTCGTCGACTTCGATATCGAACACATCAACACCGGAGAATTTTTTGAACAGAACGCCTTTACCTTCCATGACTGGCTTACCGGCCAGTGCGCCGATATTGCCCAGCCCCAGCACAGCCGTTCCGTTAGAGATGACCGCGACCAGATTACCGCGTGCGGTGTATTTGTAGGCGGCCAGCGGATCTTCTGCAATTTCCAGACAGGGTGCAGCGACACCAGGGGAATACGCCAGTGCCAGATCGCGTTGCGTCGCCAGCGGCTTCGTCGGGGAAACCTGAATTTTTCCGGGGATCGGATACTGGTGGAAATCAAGGGCGCTTTGCTTTAGCTGTTCATCCATTTTATGTACCTTTTCGGTTTTGTTGTGTCTGTAGGGTAAAGAGTACCCAGTATAGTGTTTGCAAATAACGAAACTACCGAGGATGGCAAAAACTGCGGGAGAATGCTGGTTAATATAGTTATTTTATTTGATGGTTTTTCGTGCAAAAAACAGGGCGCGATGACAAGAAATCGCGCGGTACAGATGTACTACGCGATCGGAAGAGATAGGCAAGAAGAAAAATCTAGTGTCTGGCGGATATCAAGCTCAGCACCGTGCGCGCATTGCTGGCGCTGGTGGCGATGACATCGACAATACCAGAGCGTAGCGCAGCCAGAATCGCCGTCGCTTTGGTATTTTCAGAGGCGATGGCAATCACATAAGGGATCTTGTGGAGCTGATCGAGACTCAGGCCGATGACTCTGTCATTCATCACCGTATCCACGGGTCGGCCCTGAATATCCAGAAAAGCATAGCCCGCAATATCACCGACCACGCCCTCATCCTGACGCGCCGTGATAATTTCCTGTGAGGTAAACCAGCCGAGCTGAACCATAAAGCTGTTTTCGTTCATGTCGCCTAATCCCACCAGTGCAATATCCGCTTTGCTGGCCCGTTCAAGCGTGTCATTAATCAAACGGTTTTGCATAAAGGAAGATTTCAGCGCGGGGTTTTCGACATAGGCAGGCGCGTACAGCGTTTCACTGGTAGCGTTGAATTTTCGTGCCAGATGGCGGCTGATATGATCGGCGTCAATCAGTTCCCCATCACGCTGCGTACCGCCGATGCCACAGATAAATTTGCAGTGTCGTTCTGGAAAAACGCCTACGTGACTGGCGACAGCCGCCACGTTGCGCCCCTGTCCGACCGCTACGGACATGCCATTTTTCAGGATGCTGGACAAGTAAGTGGACACCAGCGAGGCCACCTGCTGGCGTTGTTCATCTTCATCATGGTGATCGATCGCAATCAGCGCACGCTTGATGCCAAAGCTCTTAATAAATTGCTGTTCAAGCTGAGAGCTAAATACCGGATGATAGCGAACATTGATCTCGACGATCCCTTCCGCCCGTGCGCGCTTCAACAAACGTCCAACTTTGATACGCGAAATGCCAAAACGGCTGGCAATTTCTTCCTGAGTTTGTTGATTTTCATAATACGCGACGGCTATTTCCGTTAGTAATTCACTGTCTGAATCAAATTCACTCATGACTTAACCCATTTTGGTTTCGCTTAGGGTCACTCGCTCACCCTGTCCATTCAACAATGCTGAAACACTACGCACCAGTTGGCAGAAATGCTCCGCGTCCCATGCAGACCTGCCAATAAATAATCCGTCAATATCTGCGCATTGAATAAGTTCGTCCGTATTATGCGGATTCACGCTGCCGCCGTACAGAAGCGTAATACGCGAGGCAAGGTCTTCGTCATACAGGGCAACCAGCGCCTGACGCAAAGCCGAGTGAATAGCTTGCGCTTCCTGTGCGGTGGCAGGCGTTCCCCCTTCGCCAATGGCCCAGACAGGCTCATACGCGATGATGACCTTTTCCGCCTGCTGCGCGTGTAAACCAGCCAGCGCAATTTTCATTTGTCGAATCACGGTTTCTTTAGAAACGCCCCACGCCTTCTCTTGCGCACTGTCGCCCACGCAAACCAGAGGACGCAGTTGGTAACGCAGCGCGGCCTGCACTTTTTTCTGGATATCCGCATCGTTTTCCGCAAAGTGTTGCCGCCGTTCGGAATGCCCTAGCTCGACCAGCGCGGCACCGCAATCACATACCATTACCGGAGACACCTCTCCCGTCCATGCGCCATTGTCAGCATAATGCATGTTTTGCGCCCCAGTCAGGCAATTCACCTGATGCGCAGACAGGTACTCGGTCACTTCCCTTATCAAGGTAAAAGGTGGGATCACAAAGGGTTGAATGCATTCACCTGCCGCAGGGTTAAGCTGTCTGGATAACACCGCACAATAGTCCATCGCTTCCTGCCGGGTTTTATTCATTTTCCAACTCGTGCCTATCATCACTTTTTTCATGTCATTTCCTGCTTTTGTGCAGAGGCGTGTGCTGTAGCGTAACAAAAGTTACTCAACAAGACTTATATTCACACTACAAACACATTGCCGATCACAAAAAAGCGCCATAAGTAAAAAAAGTGTGTTTAATGTGATCGGATTCAAAGCTATTTCCTCAATACATCGTAAAATCCCATAAAACAAAAGTTCATTCAATGAACATATGAACAAGCAAACCACTCCGGTTTATGCGAAAAAGGGGAAATTATGTCGACCGCAAAAAAACCCGTTGTTGCTCTGACCATCGGCGATCCAGCAGGAATCGGCCCCGAAATCTCGGTAGCAACCATGATGGATAAAGACGTGTATGAAGAGTGCCGCCCTTTCCTCATAGGTTCGGTTCCCATCATCCGCCGCGCGATGGCCATTAAAAACTGCGATTTTTCGATCAACGTCATTACGTCTCCTGCCGAAGCCAAGTTCACCTGGGGTACGCTGGATGTGTTAGAAACGGGCGAATATGATTGCGAGAGCATCGAATGGGGTAAGGTTCAACAGCTCGCCGGGAAGATGTCTCTTGATTACGTCATGAAATCCATTGAGTTAGGACTGGCTGGCGACATTGATGTCGTCTCTACTGCCCCCATCCATAAAGAAGCGATCAAACTCGCAGGCTGTAAATTACCGGGACACACCGAAATTTATCAGGTTGAAACCGGCTCAGATTACGGCCTGACGATGTTCCATGTGCAAAAACTGCGGGTGTTTTTCGTCAGCCGCCATATCGCGCTGAAAGAAGCCTGCGACTATGCAAATAAAGAACGTGTTCTCGCCTGCGTCCAGCAAATTCACCATGAATTTACCGCGCTCAATATTAAAAACCCGCGTATCGCCGTCGCGGCGCTTAACCCGCACGCCTCCGATAACGGCCTGTTTGGCCATGAAGAAAAAGACAACCTGATTCCTGCCGTCAAAGCCGCTCAGGAAATGGGTATCAACGCGATAGGCCCGATTCCGGCGGATTCTGTTTTCCATCTCGGAAAACAAGGACATTACGACGCCATTCTGTCGCTCTATCACGATCAGGGGCATATCGCCTGTAAAACACTCGATTTCGAGCGATCCATTACCATCACTTTCGGCTTGCCGTTTATGCGCAGTTCTGTCGACCACGGCACGGCTTTCGATATTGCCGGAACGGGCAAAGCAGGCACGGTGAGCATGCTGGAATCGACGCTGGTTGCCGCACGTTACTGGAAAATGAAGCACTAACGCCGGTTTCAGGTCACTGATGGAGAACATACCATGACGCGATATTTGGAAATTATCAGGGGCGGTAAAGGCTGGGGCGGGCCGCTGCTGATTAATGTCACACCAGAGAAAAAGATTGCCTACATCACCGGGGGAATTCGCCCTACCGTGGTCGATCGGTTAATGGAACTCACCGGCTGGGAATCGGTGGATGTCTTCAAACACGGGGAACCGGATGAACAGGAAATCGGTTTAATGGTCATCGACTGCGGCGGCACGCTGCGCTGCGGTCTTTATCCCAAACGCGGGATCCCAACCATCAATCTCCACCCGACCGCGAAAACGGGGCCGCTGGCAGAGTTTATCCGAGAAGATATCTACGTTTCGGATGTCACCCCCGCCGGTATCCGATTACGGGCTGAGGGGAAGCAGGGGGACAAACTCGGTATCGTCGCTGACGATCTCACTGGCGCGACGACAATCGGCGTCCTGTTAGCGCGTAGCGGCATGAAAACCGCCGCCTTTTTTAATACCACGTCCTTCACCGAGTGTGAATCAGACTGGCAGGCCATGGTGATCAGCAGCGATAGTCGCCCTCTGCCGAAAGCCGAAGCGAAAAACCGCGTGAGAAATGCAACACAAGCACTCCTGGAACGCGGTGCGGTCTATTTCACTAAACGTGTTGATACCACCCTGCGCGGGGGTATCGGCTACGAAATTGATGCCATGCTGGAAGTCCTGCCGCAGGAAACCATCGCGGTAGTTGTTCCCGCCATGCCGCAATCACGGCGTATTGTGGTCGGCGGTTATTCGGTCATTGATTCGGTCGCCCTCTCCTGTACCGATGTCGCTAAAGACGTTCGCACGCCAGTGACGGAAACCTTTGTTCCCGGGCTACTCGGTGAGCAAACTCACCATCAGGTGAAGCATATTCCTCTGTCTTGCGTGTTAAAAGGCTACCACGCCATTAGCGATGCTCTGGTTCAACAACAGCGGGAAGGCGCGCGCGTGATTGTCGTCGATGCTATTTCACTGGCCGATGTAGAAAATATTGCCCGTGCTGTCACCAAACTCAATTGGAACGTATTGGCCGTCGATCCCGGTCCTTTTACCGAGCGTCTGGCTTTTACCCGAGAAATGATCCACGACGAAGAGCGCAAAGAGAAAGCGCTCATCCCTCAGGAACAGCAGCAGGGTTCGGTTATTGTCGTCGCTGGCAGCGCAACGCCGGTCACCAAAAGACAGCTTACCGCACTCATTGAAACTGACCCGCGTGTTTGCCACATTCCTATTGATGCCGAATTGCTGATCGATAAAGAGCACTCGGCGGATATCGAAGTACAGAGAGTCGTCAGGCAAGCGCTGGAGTGCGTGAAAACGCACGCCAATGCCATTTTCGTATTTGAATCCGCACTCACAGGCCGTCTGCTCGATCTCCACGAGGAAGAACAGCGTTTCGGGTTGGAGCATGGTCAGGCGGCGGAAAATATCAATCAGGGTCTGGGTAAGATTGTCAAAACGGTGCTGGACGCTGCCGCCTCAGACATTAAAGGGCTGTACATGACGGGCGGCGACACCATGGTCAACGTCCTCAAACAGCTTGGTGCCAACGGTATTGAGATGGTGGATTACGTTATCCCTCAAACCGATTTGGTAAAAATTATTGGCGGTCATTATGAGGGATTAATTTGCGTTGGGAAAGGCGGCTTGACCGGACCAGAGGATATTATCCATACCATTATTAATCACATTCATCGGGAAACCATTCAATAAATAAAAAATATAAATGACAAAGCGTAATTCAATATAAAAATAGTCCCTGCGTATTGCATAGGTCTGATTAACAGACCTGGATGTTGCTCTACCCTACACGAGAGAAACACCATGAAAAATATAAACATCCTTGAAAAAATGAATAAAGTCCCTGGCGGGTTAATCATTATCCCCCTGCTAGCGGCGATATTGATGAATACCTTCGCACCATCACTATTACAAATAGGCGGCCCTACCACAGCATTATTTAAAGCAGGCTCCAGCGCCATGATGGGAATATTTCTTCTCATCTGCGGATCGTCAATTAATATTCGTCAGGCAGGTCTTCCGCTCTATAAAGGCACCATACTGCTGATGTTGAAATTCAGTGCTGGCGCACTGGCAGTATGGTTGATGGGCACTTTTTTTGGCCCCGCTGGCTTCTTTGGCATTTCTACGCTGGCGTTTATTGCCTGTATCACCAGTTCAAACAGCTCGTTATATATTGCTCTGTGCAGTAACTACGGCGATGCCAGTGATGCCGGTGCCATCTCTGTTTTCTGTATTAAAGATGGTCCCTTCGTGACAATGGTGGTGCTCGGCGTCAGCGGTTTAGCCAATATCCCGTTTGCCGCCCTGCTCTCTATGCTCATCCCGCTACTCATCGGCATGCTGTGGGGTAATCTTGATGAGAAGTTCAAGCAACTCTGCGCCGCTGCGCAACCGCTGGTGATTATTATCATGTCATTCGCGATTGGCGCTAATTCCAGCATGCACACCGTCTTTACGGCGGGTTTATCCGGCATTGTTCTGGGCATCATTTCCGCTTTCACCGGGCTGGTTTTCTACTTCCTGTACAACCTATTCCTGAAACGAAAAACGGCGCTGGGTGCCGCGCTTGGCACCACCGCAGCCAGCTCCGCACTGACACCCGCCATGGTGGCACAGGCCGACCCGAGTCTTCAGATCTTTGTTGACTCTGCCACCGCGCAACTGGCCACAGCCAGCATTATCACCATGCTCACCGCGCCCGTGCTCGTCGCCTGGTTTGATAATCGCTTGAAGAAAAAAGGCATTATTCCATCGGGCGCAGAAAATAATGCGCCGCAGGCCGGGCCGTCCCATGCGCTTAATACATCAGCCAATAAGCAAAAGTAAGGAAAAGGAAAATGAGGCGGATTATCTGGCAGGCAACAATAAGCTCGGTAGGCGAAAATGCAGCATTATTTCTGAGCGAGAAACGTCTCATTCTTTTCAGCGACAACGCACCTAAGGACATCCGAGATTATTGCATTACTCATCATGACGGTGAGTTAATTGAACCACTTTCTCCTCATCAGAAAATGGAATTATTCGGCATCATTTATTCAATTAGTGCAGTAGGTGAGGTCGCCAGTCAAAATCTGAAAGAACTAGGGCATATTACGTTGTTATTTGATGGAGCCGAAAAAGCGGAACTGCCCGGCACTCTTCACCTGATTGGCCCGCTCCCCACAGCGCTATCGGCACAAGGCAACATGACAATTTTCGCGGAGTAATAGCGAACGCTGGAATTAAGAGACAACGCTGTCTGATAACAGACTGTTTTTAAATATTACTGCTTTTAAATATCACTGTTTTAATAAAACGTAAGGATAATTACCATGAAACCAATCGCTATTGGCGCAGATGATGCAGCCTGGAGTTTACGCGATATCCTCACCCGCTATCTGGACTCGCTCACTATTCCCTGGGTCGATTTTAGTAGCGACAAGAATCAGGATAACACGATCTACCCCGACGTCGCACATGCGGTCGCGGTGTCGATTAAAGCGGGAACATACGAGCGTGGGATCCTGCTGTGCGGTACTGGCATCGGTATGAGCATTGTGGCAAATAAGGTCACCGGCATTCGTGCAGCGCAGTGCCATGACACCTATTCGGCTCAACGGGCCAGAAAAAGTAACAATGCACAGATTATCGCACTGGGCGCTCGGGTTATCGGCCCAGAACTGGCAAAAGAGATTGTGAGTGCCTGGCTGGATGCTGAATTTGAAGGCGGCAGTTCAGCGCCAAAAATTGAAAAGATCAGCTATTACGAGCATCAGGAAAGCACTCGTTAACTACGGTAATGACCCGCTAAAACGGGTCACGGATTCGCCGCCAGTGGCGAATCCCTCTCTCTATACGCTTTCCAATGACAGTAATCATAAAAGTGCATGTCATTCTACCCAGCAATGAGGCAGTGCGGCATGGCGCTGCGGATACGCTTCCGCTGATGACTTTTTAGTTATGCCAAGGAGCTCATTCATGAACCAACTCGATGCCCTTAAGCAGTTTACCGTGGTGGTCGCCGACAGCGGCGATATCGACTCCATTCGTCAGTTTTCACCGCAAGATACCACCACGAATCCATCCCTGATCCTGAAAGCCGCCACGCTGCCCCAGTATCAGCCGCTGTTTGCTGACGCAATTGCCTACGCACATCAGCAAGGCGGCAGCAAAGAAACTCAACTCATCAACGCCAGCGACCGACTGGCGGTGAATATCGGTGCGGAAGTGCTGAAAAGTATTCCGGGGCGCATCTCCACTGAAGTGGATGCCCGGCTCTCGTTCGATCGCGGTATGTGCGTGGCGAAAGCCCGCAAACTTATCGGGATGTATCAGGAAAAAGACATTCCGCGTTCGCGTATTCTGATTAAACTCGCCGCCACCTGGGAAGGGATTCGCGCCGCCGAAGAGCTGGAAAAAGAGGGAATTAACTGCAACCTGACGCTCTTGTTCTCGTTTGCGCAGGCGCGCGCCTGTGCCGAAGCGGGCGTTTTTCTGATCTCGCCGTTTGTGGGTCGGATTTATGACTGGTATCAGCAAAAGCAGCCGACCAGCGACTATCAGGCCGAAAACGATCCCGGCGTGATCTCTGTGCGTAATATCTATGATTACTACAAACGTCACCGCTACCAGACGGTGATCATGGGTGCCAGCTTCCGCAAAGTGGAACAGATTCTGGCGCTGGCGGGATGCGATCGCCTGACAATCTCCCCTGCACTGCTGGATCAACTAAAAAACAGCACGGCTCCGGTCGAACGCCAACTCACGCCATCAACCGAAGCGTTCCATCACCCTTCCCCCCTGTCTGAAGCCGAGTTCCGCTGGGAGCACCATCAGGATCCGATGGCCGTCGATAAACTGGCGGAAGGCATACGCCTGTTCGCTGCCGATCAACAAAAGCTGGAAACGCTGTTGGCGGCCAAGCTGTAACTTGTGGAGTCAAGCATGTCCTCT
>NZ_JSXC01000025.1 GCF_000803215.1 Pectobacterium fontis | reverse complement strand
CCGACTGAACCTACCGAACCGACCTTATTTTACCTTACACGTGATTTACTCTTCCTCGTCGTCGAGCGTCATGAGCACCACAAAGCGCGGCTGTTTGCCGTCAATGCGCAGTGATTTACGTGTAATGCCTTTGGCAGGTTTGTCCAGCATTCCGGCATCGGCCAGCACCTGCGCAAACGCAGCGGCATTGGCACCAGTGGCAATCTCGTTATTGAACACGGCGGGGAAGGTATGAAACACCAGCGTATCGGCTCCTGGCTTTTTCACCCGATACCCCGCCAGATCCTTGATGGGTAAATCGCGTGGATCTGGATTGGGATGCGGTAAATAACGGCTGTAGCCAAACTGGTGCAAAAAGGCATCAGCCTGTTCTACCCAGGCTTTGGCCTCACGATTGCCCATGCCAAACTCATTTACCCAGGCATAGAAGCTATGCTGTAACGCATCGTGGCATTCCTGCGCCGTCCAGCCAGTAAAAGAAGCTGAGAGTAATAAAGCCGCTTCCAATACAGCAAAACGTGATGCTACACGCCGCACTTGTTCGCTGGCATCATCGGGTAAGAGTGACAACCAGCGCCGCTCTGTTTCGCGGTAGGCTGCTAGCGCGTTTTCTTTCTGGCTGGCGAGGTGAGCAATCCACGCCCGACCAACCGCGCCATAATGGGCGTTGCTGGCATCTCGGATCGCGTCAGCATGGGCTTTGCCATCCTGATAACCATGAAATACCGTCGCTTTGGTGATCGGGACATTCAGCAGGCGCACCAATTGACCAGCATTTACCCGTCCACCGTCAGCGCGGATATAGCTTTCCAGGTCGATCTCGCCGGTACTGAACGCCATTGCCCGCCAGCGTTTTAGCTCTCGGTTGCCGCCTTCTCTGGCTCCCTGAATCTTACCTACGCCGTTAAACAGTGCATAGGCGGCATCGGCCACGGCTTTGCGATTGCTGCCTTGCCCGATTTCATCCAACGGCATAAAGCCGTCATTGTGGGCGGCGGCTTCGTTCACCAGTCCTAGCGCAGTGGAATACCACGTGAGTTTAAGCGCATTAGGATCGCCATAGACAGAAGAGGCGATATTGCCAGTGGTGGTTTTACCCGCAGATGAACCGCCAAATAGATGGACGCCGAATCCGTCCGTGTTTACCAGCCCGATAAGCGGGGCAGCAAAGGCACAAGCGACCCCCAACATCATGGAGGGATTACCTTGTGCCAGTGCTGCGACGTTTTCATGCCAGCTTTGCACCGTTCCGCTGGTGGCATAACCTTTGGCTGCGCCCGATTTACCGTTGAATAAGACGGGAATGCTTGGTGTACCGATAACAGAACCGTCCGGCATCAGGTAAGCGCCATGCTGCCAGCCAGTCGCGCTGGCGATTGCCCAGCGGCAACCCGCATGACTACGACACAAGTGATCGGCCAGTATTGCCCGTAACCCGCCTTTGGCCGTGACTGCCAATCCACCCGCACGTAATCGCGCCCAGCCTTCACGTTCGCCAATATCTCGCATTGGAATCGCTTCGGTACGGGACTGGTTTTCACCGCTTGGCGTCCAGCTTAAAACCAGATAACGTTCTGACTCATCCGATCCGATACCCGCTACCGTAATAGGGTCAGACAGCCAGCTTTCGCGCTCGATAATGTCGCCGCTGTCATGGTCAGTCTTCGGCTCTACCCAATACAGTCCGCCATGACGAATGTCTGCGTAAGGTTTTAAGGGGGAATAGGAAGACGGCAGCGGTTTTTGTCCTGGCTGATAAAGTGAGGCGGCAAAGGCCGATATGGATACCGCCGCGCCATGTTGCTGGTAGTAATCATTCCAGTCGGTTTTTTCAGTGGTAGGTGGGAGCGCCACCCAACCGTTTACCGCTAGTGCCGCTTTTTCAGCCGCGATTTTTCCGGTGTTACTACCATCAGGTTTGTTGTCATTATCCGCTGCAAGGATAATTTTGGCGTCCGGCCAGATAGCACGGCAAGATCGTGCAACGTGAATCAGATTCCCGCTATCTAACGCGCTGATAGCGACACCGTGTATCAGTAACGATGCCGTAATCGCTGTGGCGTAACCTTCGGCAATGATCACCGTGTCCGTGTACTCAGGTAGGGCATTAACGGGAATGAATGCGCCTTTCTTGCGGCTACCGGCAATCAGCTTTTTCTCGCCATTAGGTTTGATTAGCTGTGCGCCAGTGGTGGTGCCGTTCATGTTTTGCAGTGCCAGCAACAGGGAACCATCATCCAGCAGTAGTGAGGGGCGTTGCAGCCCCTTATTCAGCAGATAGTCAGATTGACCCGATACCGCTTTCGCCACCAGCGCATTCACCCTTTCGGCAATCAGACGATGATCAGGCTTTTCACTGGCGGGGGGAACAACGGGCAACGGAAGCGCCAGCACCTCGGCGACCCGTTCCGCTGCTTGCCACGCATCGCACTTATTCACTTTCATCACCAGATCCAGTCCGGTTCCTGCGCCGCAGTGAGAACAAAAATAGGTGCCACGACCTTCTTTATCGTCAAAACGGTAGCGGGTATTCCCGCCACAGTTGGGACATTCACTTTCCTGCCGATTGGTTGGGATGCCTAACCGCTGCAAAATCCCCTCCCAATGGCCGTTGGCTTTTGTCCGCACGTCTTGAATAAACGTGTTGCTCATGCTGCCTCGTCCTCCGGCGCACGGTGTAGCGCATCAAGCCGTTCGGCAAGAATGAACATCAGTATCTCTTTTGCCTGCGGTTCTCTTAACTCCACGATGGCATAAGCCAACGCACGGCACTGATCGATCAGCTCTTCCTGTTCCAGCGGCGTGTTATCAAACATGGCGCACCTCCTGAATGGGAAGGCGAGCAGCGAAAGTAAATGCAAAACACGGAGACAGCATTTGCCGTGCTTCCCGCTCTGAATAGGCTTCAACGGATAGGCGACAAAACGTTTTTTCCTGCGGAGAGTAGGGCAGTACCAGAAAGCGATACTGAAATTTAAGGCGAGTTTGGGTAGACTGTGAATCAGCCATGACGTTACTCCTTTTAACGCTGTGGTCAGAAGCCCGGTATGTGTTGCTGCACTGCCGGGCTTCGTTATGTTAACCTTGAATTCAATCAAGGTGTGCGTACAGGATAATTCTTGGTGTGCGCACACGTCAAGCGCTTTAAATTTCAATTTTTCAGGCAGAGTACCGTCAGTGTCTTTAACGGAGTTAGGCATGGCTACAGGCAATAACAATAGTAAATCCACTAAAAAGGGAATCCGTTTTCCACACGAACTGATTGATGAAATTGATGCCAGCGTAGCGCGTGAAAAAGTAGACAATCCCAACGCTAATTTTTCTGCGTGGGTATTGGATGCCTGCGGGCGTAAGTTAGAAGCGGAAAAAGACGATAAATCAAAACCGTGATTTGAGCGTTTTTCTAAATAGCTGATGTGCTGATTTTGGGCGTAGCAATGCCCGTTCCAGCCAGCGCCAGATTTTTGGATCATCATATTTTGTGATTCCGATATGCCGCTATCGCGGCAATAAAAATGAAGGTGTCGGCTTATGCGGTTTCGGTTTGCTGGTCACGTTCTGCAATACGTTGCTTCAACCAGTCGCTAACTTCATCCTCGAACCAGCCTACGCGCCGTAAGCCAACCCGAAACCCTTTGGGGAATTCTCCGGCATTGATCATTTCCTGAAAGCTGCTGTCTGAACTAACGCGCAGAATGGCTTTCACTTCTTTCTTTAACAGGATTTTTCTGTCTAACAGGTTCATACGTGTTTATCTCCAATGAAACCGGCGTTGTCCGGTCAGTGCAGATAGTTAAACGGTTCTTGAGGGAGGAGTATGATAATTTAGGTTTAAATTTGGGAAAATTAAGTAAATTCTTGAAATAATGGTTCTGATAACTGCACGCTGCCTTACAGCCAGTTTATGAAAGAATTCATTCTTATTCGGCGTGTTCTCACTGAGAACATCACCGACTATATGCGCTACATATTCCACGCGTTTTTTCTGGTTCAGTTTATTATCCCATATATAAACACAGTATCAGCCGTTGGCGACGCGTAAACCTCTGGCTCCTTCCGACGCCATGACTTTTCCCGTTGCGGCTGTTTCGACAAATTCCCCCCACCAGCACATCAATACCTTGCGCTGTTCCAGATAGGTGGAGCGGTTATAGGCGCGGCGTACCTCGTTGGTGTCTACATGGGCTAGGGCGGCTTCGATCACATCTGGCGAGAAGCCTTCTTCATTGGCGGCGGTGCTGAAGATGGCGCGTAGGCCATGAGATACCAGTACGCCCTTGTAACCCATACGGCGCAGTGCTGCGTTAGCGGTCTGGCTGTTCATCGGCTGCTTAGGATCTTTACTGGAAGGAAACAGGTATTCACGGTGGCCGCTGATTGGCTTCATGGCATCCAGAATGGCTAACGCCTGTGGGGGCAAGGGGATAACGTGCTCACGGCGCATCTTCATGCGGCTAGAAGGGATCGTCCAGGTATTCTCCGTAAGATTTATCTCGCTCCAGCGGGTTTCAGCAGCTTCGGCAGGGCGGGTAACGGTGAGTAGCTGCCATTCAATCAATAAGCGGGTCTGTAACTCGATACTGGCGACCGATAGCGTTTTCATCAAGCCAGGTAATGCCTCTGGCCGGATAGTTGGCATGTGGGTTTTAACCGGCGTCTGAAACGCTTTGCGGATCTTGGCGGCGGGGTTCGCGGGAATCAACCCAGAGTTAACCGCATAATCCATTATCTCGTTAATTCGCTGGATTACCCGCTTGACGGTTTCCAGTTTGCCGCTGGCCTGTATCGGTTCCAGTGCGGTGATGAAGTGACGGGCGGTAAGCTGGGTGATCGGTAGGGTTCCGATGAACGGGAACACGTGTTTTTCCAGCGAACGCCAGATATCTTTAACGGTGTTCTCGGCCAGTGGTTGAGATTTTTTCACTTCGTACCAGTCAGCGGAGACTTTAGCGAACGTGTTCAGGTTGATGGCTTGCTCTTGTTCGCGCTGCTGTTGCTGGTGGAATTGCGGATCGATGCCTTTGCTGATAAGTGCTTTTGCCGCCTCGCGCCGTTGTCGAGCCTCGGCCAAAGAAACCGCAGGGAATGAACCAAAGCTGATTAACGCACGTTTCTTCGTATCGGGGCGGTAATAGTTAAAGCGCCAGATTTTAGATCCGCTCGATTTCACCAGCAGATACAACCCATCCCCGTCCTGTAGTGTGTATTCCTTCTCGGCAGGTTTGGCGGCTTTAATCTCGGTATTGCTCAGTGGTGTAGTTATACGAGCCATCGTAGTTATACGCTTTTGTAGTTATATGGGACGGTATAACTAAGCGTATAACTAAAATTTCCGGCTGTAAACGGGGTATTCCGATAGATAACAGGCAATAAAAAACCCGCAAACTCAGTGAGAATGCGGGTTTTCATGGTGTTTCCGGTAGTAAACGATACTTACCGAATACGAATGTGGTGGAGCTGGGGGGATTTGAACCCCCGTCCGGAACCACTCTACCGTCGGTACTACATGCTTAGTCTATCTTTACATTCGCTTGCCAGCTGCGAATAGACACGCCACTAACAAACTAGCCTGATTAGATTTAGTGCTTCAACCCCAGGCAAGGCATCCACACGATCTCTTTTGGGTTTGACCTCTCTTGATCCCCGTCCTAAGAGCGGAGGCTAGGGAGAGAGGGCTCAGAGCAGGTTATTAAGCTGCTAAAGCGTAGTTTTCGTCGTTTGCGACTATTTTTTTGCGGCTTTTTACGAGGCCAACCGCCCCTCGGCATGCACCTTGGGTTTTGCAAATCCCGTCGAATCCAGAATCAGCCCCCAAGAAACTATCGCCAGTATATCAGAACTTATTGTTGTTAAGCCAGTGGCTTAACGATTCGCGTTCTTCATGATACGGGCTTTGTCTAACTTCCATTCACGTTCTTTGATGTCATCACGCTTGTCGTGATCTTTTTTACCTTTTGCTACGCCGATTTTGACTTTGCTCCAGGCATTTTTCCAATACATCGACAACGCGACGACCGTATAACCTTCGCGGCTGACGCGGCCAAACAGCGACTCCAGTTCACGTTTATTGAGTAGTAACTTACGCGTGCGTATGGGATCGCAAACAACGTGTGATGAAGCCACGTTTAGCGGCGTGATGGTTGCGCCAAATAGGTAAGCTTCTCCGTTCATGAAGGTGACATAGCTGTCGCTGAGGTTTGCTTTACCTGCGCGCAGTGATTTGACTTCCCATCCTTGCAACGCAAGACCAGCCTCAAATTCTTCCTCAATGAAGTATTCGTGACGGGCGCGCTTGTTCTGCGCAATGGTGGCGGAACCGGGTTTGTATGCTTTTTTCTTTGTCATAGTGCCGTCATTATACTGGATGTCATTGGGAATGAAATCCCCGTTGTGCGTCCGTGTCGTGGTTAATGATATCGTGCGATACGCCTCGCAGAATTTTTGCCTGTCGGGCTATCAATGCTATTATTTTGCGCGTTTTATGAATCTCGGAAAAGAGTATGCCAAAGATAAGTCGTTCTGCACTGGTGCCATTCAGTGCAGAACAGATGTACAAGCTGGTCAATGATGTTACTTCCTACCCCGCATTTTTGCCGGGTTGTACGGGGAGCCGTGTGCTTTCTTCCTCACCAGAGGAGATGACGGCCGCTGTTGATGTTTCCAAAGCGGGTATCAGCAAAACATTTACCACACGTAACACGCTGACGCAAAATAAGAACATCAATATGCAACTGGTCGATGGCCCATTCCGCCAGTTGAGGGGGGATTGGCATTTTACGCCGCTAAGTGCCGATGCCTGTAAAGTTGAGTTGCATCTGGACTTTGAATTCACCAATGCCTTGATTGAACTGGCTTTTGGTAAAATATTCAAGGAGTTGGCGGGAAATATGGTGCAGGCTTTCACGCAACGAGCCAAAGAGGTCTACAGTGTCCGTAATGCAGGTTGAGGTGGTGTACGCGTTGCCGGAACGCCAGTATCTACGCACGGTGAAGCTGGAAGAGGGCAGTACGGTTGAGCAGGCTATTGCCGCATCGGGTTTGCTGGAAGTGCGGCATGATATCGATTTGCAGGTGAATAAAGTCGGTATTTACAGCCGGGCAGCTAAGCTGGTTGATGTCGTACAGGATGGCGATCGTGTGGAGATTTATCGCCCGCTGATTGCCGATCCGAAAGAACTACGTCGTCAACGTGCAGAGCGTGCTAAGAATAAAGCCTGAGTCATTTTGTTAAACGACAAGCGGCGTTTTCTTGATTGTCCTTACCATAATATCCTTATAAAAACACAGGCAAAGCCGAAACATTCTGATTTGCCTGCTGTTATACCCATCATATATCAAGCCATATGTGCATTGGCTTTCCTTAAATATTCTGTCCATCGTGGGCATTGTCTTAAAGCGCCGCCTCTGGCTGATAGGGTCATCCACCCTGATTCAGCCGAGCGGCGTTGAAAGCATTAATTCATGGCGGGCTTGTTGTTGATATTGGTTAACACGTCGCTGCCGCTGAAGGTCAGCGTCAGTGTCTGCTGTTTTACCGATTCATGACCTGGCTGTTGGCGGAAGACGTAAAACCACGTATCACTGCCAAACGGATCCTGCATCATAGGCGTACCCAGCGTATAAGCGACCTGTTGTTTGGTCATGCCGGTGTGAATTTTTGCAACGTCAGCCGGTGCCAGATAGTTTCCCTGATTGATGTCCGGCCGATAGACCACCTTTTCCAGTGTGGAACAACCGGCGGTCAGCATAACAACCACCGCGGCGACGACAGTCAGCGTTTTACAGCGCATAGTGATTACATTCCTTAAGGGCATAGGTTGCCGATGATAATAGACCTTGCAGGACTTGGAAACCTGCAAGGCGATTGTATGACCTCAGGAAGGTAAAAAAGTTGAGCTTTTTTACCCGTGATACACCTTTCTTACTGCTGTCGGCGGTGAATTTTAGGCTGCTAGCAATTCTTTGGCGTTCGCCAGCGTGTTTTTGGTTACGGCGCTGCCGCCGAGGAGACGTGCCAGTTCCTGTAGTCGAGCACGTTTATCCAACGGTTGCATCAGTGTTTCTGTTTCTGCGCCGTCGGTTTTTTTACTCACGAAGAAGTGCTGATGACCACAACCCGCGACCTGTGGCAGGTGCGTCACACACATCACCTGCGTGGATTCGCCGAGCTGGCGCAGCATTCTGCCGACGATGGCGGCAGTTGGCCCGCTAATGCCCACATCGACTTCATCGAAGATCATCGCCGGTGTATCCATTTTCTGCGCGGTAATCACTTGAATAATCAGTGCGATGCGTGATAGCTCGCCGCCCGATGCCACTTTCGCTAGAGTCTGGTGTGGTTGGCCAGGGTTGGTGGTGACGCGAAATTCGATAGTGTCGGCACCAGTGGACGTCAGGCTATCTGGCGTAAACTTCACGTCAATGGTGAAGTGGCCGTGCGGCATCGCCAGTTCATGCATATTAGTCGTGATGCGCTGCGCCAGTTCGCTGGCGTGTTGCTGACGACGCACATGTAGCTGTTCTGCAAGGTGTAGTGCCTGCTGATGATATTCGCCAACGGAAGCGTTGAGCGTGTCATGGTCGCTTTCCTGCTGTTCCAGTTGTTGTTGTTCTTCCAGTAACTGCTGGTGGAACGCTGGGAGTGCCTCTGGAGCAACATGGTGCTTACGTGCTAGCGCGAGTTGGCGCGACAGGCGCTGTTCCAGTTCATACAGTCGAATCGGGTCGAGATCCATTTGTTCGCTGTAGTGGCGCAATTCATCGCTGGCTTCGCTAAGCTGAATGCCTGCTTCTTCGAGCATGGATAGCACGCCGGAGAGCTTGTCATCCATGCCGATCAGTTCGCCAAGCTGGTGTTTTACGCAGTGCAGCATACTGATGATGTTTTGCTCTTCATCTTCACTCAGTAACTGCATGGCCTGTTGGCTCATCGTCAGCAGTTGACCGCTATTCGCCAGCCGCTTGTATTCAATATCAATCTGTTCGTATTCACCGGGCTGTGGGGAAAATTCATTCAGCTCCTTCAATTGATATTGCAGCAATTCGCGACGGGCTTCCCGTTCAATGGCCGCCTGTTTTAACTGTGCCAACGCACGGCAGCTCTGGTGCCACTGTTGCCAAATCTGCTGCATGGCAGCAAGCAATTTTGGTTCATCGGCGTAGGCGTCCAGCAGGTGTTTTTGATGGTCGGGACGCAGCAGCAACTGATGGGCGTGCTGACCGTGTACCTGAATCAGGTGTTGACCGAGTTCGCGTAGTTGAGACAAGGGCACGGCGGTGCCGTTAATAAAGCCGCGTGAGCGCCCATCGGCGCTAATCACGCGACGTAGCAGGCACTCGTTGCTGTCATCCAACTGGTTTTCTTCCAGCCACTGGCGCGCTGTTGGCGTATCTGCCAGCGCAAAACGAGCGCAAATGTCGGCTCGGGCTGCTCCTGGTCTAACCATACTGGCGTCGGAACGATTTCCCAGACATAAACCGAGGGCATCAATCGCAATGGATTTCCCCGCACCGGTTTCCCCAGTGATAACGCTCATTCCTGACTGAAAATCGATCTCTAATTCGCGCACGATGGCAAAATTACTGATAGTGAGTTGCGCCAGCATGATAAACCTCTGTATGTAATCACAGGTAATTACATACAGTATAAACTGGTTTTATATACAGTAAAGTGGCTGAGTTGAATTTTAGAATAATTTTTTCGACCAACCAAGTTTTGAGCTTAGTGTATTGAAATAGCTGTAATTTTTTGGATGAATCAGATTCAGGTAGTGTTCACTACGGCGAATCAGGACTTCTTCACCTTCCTGTACCGGCAAGGCGATCTGGCTGTCGCAACTGATTTCCAGATCGTTAGTAATGCAGGAAAATTTTAGCCGAATCGTGCTGCTGCTGTTGATCACCAGTGGGCGAGCAGACAGCGTGTGCGGAAACATGGGCACCAGCGCAATAGCATCCAGCGATGGCGTCAGAATAGGGCCGCCAGCGGAAAGGGAATAGGCGGTTGAACCTGTGGGGGTGGCGATAATCAGGCCGTCTGAACGCTGGGAAAAGGCGAATTTGTCGTCAATATAGACTTCAAATTCAATCATGTGTGCCACTTTTCCGGGATGCAGTACGACTTCATTAATGGCGGTGCTGATGCTGTCTGGCTGGTTTGCGCGGCAAACGTGCGCTTCCAGCATGAAGCGCTGCTCGCTTAGGTAGTGGCCGTCGAGCACCTCAGAAAGCTGCTGCTGCGCCTGGTCAGGGTCGAGATCGGTCAAAAAGCCGAGATTGCCACGGTTTACGCCGATAACCTTGATGTCATAGCGCGATAGCACGCGGGCCGCACCTAGCATGTTGCCATCACCGCCGACCACCACAGCCAGATCTGCCTGTTGTCCGATGTCGGCAAGGCTACCCGTCGGTGCGTCCTTCAGGTTCAGTTCGCGCGCGATCTGCTGTTCGATCAGTACGGCGTAACCTTTGTCGGTGAGCCAATGGTAGAGCATTTCATGTGTTGCCAGCGCCGTTGGGTGGCGTGGGTGCCCGACAATCCCAATACAATTAAACGGCCTGTTCATTGTAAGCGGTGTGTTCATTGCTGTTTTGTCCTCAGCGTGGTGTATCGGCAGCGGCGGGAACCAATATCTGACAGGTTCCCTTGAATCCCCGATTTTGATCCCCATAATAAGCAACTAGCGAGATTAATGCTAAACCGCGGAGAATTTCATGAGTAGTAAAGAACAGAAAACGCCTGACGAGCAAGTCCTGGATCAAAAGGAAGCAGTAAAAGGGCAGCAAGCGGATGCCACGCCAGAGACGGCAGACGTAGCTGACCCGCGTGATGCACGCATCGCCGAGCTGGAAGCCCAGTTGAGTGAGCTGCAACAGCGTGAGCGTGACAATGTGCTGCGTGTTCGTGCCGAAGCCGATAACGTTCGCCGCCGTGCGGAAATGGATGTTGAGAAAGCGCATAAATTTGCGGTAGAGAAATTTGCCAGTGAAATGCTGCCCGTTATCGATAACCTGGAACGTGCGCTGGATACGGCAGACAAAGCCAATGAATCACTGGCTGCGATGATTGAAGGTGTTGAACTGACGCTGAAATCGTTGCTGGATGCGGTACACAAGTTTGGTATTGAGGTGGTGGGTGAGGTAAACGTACCGTTTAACCCAGAGGTGCATCAGGCCATGACAATGTTACCTTCTGCCGATCACCAGCCAAACCATGTGATGATGGTTATGCAAAAAGGCTATACGCTGAACGGCCGTTTGTTGCGTCCGGCGATGGTTGCGGTATCAAAAGCACAAGACTGATACGTCCTGCTTTTCGCACTATATTCACACCGTATCTTCATTCCGAACCCCATGCCACCGCATGGGGTTTTTTTGTTTATATCTTGTTAAGATTTGTTTGATAAAAAAGATGTTTTTTAGGTTTTTAATGACTCATTATCTTTAGCAATTAAAAGAATCGGTATTACCACTCTAAATGCACTTGATAATCATTATCATTTTTGTGAGAGTAATAAAACAATAGCGTTGGAAGGGTCATACTATGCTGAGTAGCCGTGTTATTGAATCAACAAGCCGTACATCAAGGAAAGTCAAACTGTCCTTGATGGGGCCGGCATTTATCGCGGCGATTGGTTATATCGATCCGGGTAACTTTGCCACCAACATCCAGTCTGGTGCGGCGTATGGCTATACGCTGCTGTGGGTGGTGGTGTGGGCGAATCTGATGGCGATGCTCATCCAACTGCTGTCTGCCAAATTGGGGATCGCAACGGGTAAGAATCTGGCGGAGCATATCCGCGATCGTTTTCCGCGCCCGGCGGTTTGGGCGTATTGGGTGCAGGCCGAAATTATTGCGATGGCGACCGATCTGGCCGAATTTATTGGTGCGGCGATTGGTTTCAAGCTGCTATTGGGGGTGTCGTTGCTGGAAGGTGCGATCCTCACGGCTATTGCCACCTTCCTGATTTTAATGCTGCAACAGCGCGGTCAGAAGCCGCTGGAGAGGGTTATCGGCGGTCTGCTGCTGTTTGTCGCGGCGGCGTATATCGTCGAACTGGTCTTTTCTCAGCCGGAACTGGCCTCGTTAGCTAAAGGCATGACCATCCCGAGTCTGCCGACCTCCGACGCCGTGCTGCTGGCCGCGGGCGTACTGGGCGCGACTATTATGCCGCATGTAATTTACCTGCACTCTTCCCTGACGCAGCATGAGGGCAACCATACCCGTGCCGAGCGTTATTCGGCGACCAAAGTCGATGTTGCGATTGCGATGACGATCGCCGGATTCGTGAATCTGGCGATGATGGCGACGGCGGCGGCGGCGTTCCATTTCAGCGGCAATCAGGATATTGCCGACTTGGACAAAGCTTACCTCACGCTGGAGCCGTTGTTAGGTAAAGCGGCGGCGGTGATTTTCGGCCTGAGTCTGGTCGCGGCGGGGCTTTCTTCTACCGTTGTCGGTACACTGGCGGGGCAGGTGGTGATGCAAGGGTTCGTTCGCTTCCATATCCCGCTGTGGGTACGCCGTACGGTGACGATGCTGCCCTCGTTTATCGTGATTCTGTCCGGTATGGATCCGACGCGAGTGCTGGTGTTGAGCCAGGTGGTGCTGAGCTTTGGGATTGCGTTGGCGCTGGTTCCTTTACTGTCCTTCACTGGCAACCGTGAATTAATGGGGACGATGGTGAACGGAAAATGGGTGCAGCGTGTCGGGCAACTCATTGTCGTACTCGTGGTTTCTCTGAATATGTATCTGCTGATTGATACGATGTTCGGGATATGAGTCTGGTGCCACGTAGAGTGGCACCTTTTCACTATTTGTTCATCTTTCTTAATTCCGTCACCGGTACGCCGCCGATCCCCCAATTGTCGGTTGCAACTTCATCAATCACGACGACGGTGGTTTTCGGATTTTTGTTGAGCACATCGACCAGCAGTTGGGTAACGCCTTCAATCAACTGACGTTTTTGTTCAGCAGTGACGCCTTCATTGGTGATCTTGATGTTGACATACGGCATAACTTCTCCTGAGTGAGGGGGTAGAGGGGTTGTGCGTTTATATCGATATGAAAAGAGCATATGATGAATAGTCACGGCTAGAAAAGGAACATTCCTTTCCCATTGATTATTGAGGTATCTCCATGTCGTCTCCGATTGATATCGTCGAAAAGAAGCTGCTCTCCGATAACTGGTTTATCCTTCATAAATATGTTTTTGATTTAAAAAGAAAGAATGGCGGTATGGTGCGCCAAATTCGTGAGGTTTACGATCGCGGTGACGGCGCGACAATCCTGCTGTACAACCGGGCCAAAGGCACGGTCGTTCTGACAAAACAATTCCGTATTCCCACCTACGTCAACGGCAACGAAAGCGGCATGCTGCTGGAAGCGTGTGCGGGTTTGCTGGACGATCATTCACCTGAAGAATGCATCCGTAACGAGGCAATGGAAGAAACTGGTTATGCGGTCGGTAACGTTGAGAAGTTGTTCGATGCCTATATGTCGCCTGGTGGCGTGACCGAACGGCTTCACTTCTTTGCAGCAGAATATGATGAATCCCAGCGGAGTCACGTTGGCGGTGGCGTAGAGGATGAAGATATTGAGGTGCTGGAATTGCCCTTCAGTGAAGCCGTCGCGATGATGAACGATGGCCGGATTAAAGATGGCAAAACTATCATGCTGTTACAGCACGCGATCATTCGCGGCTGGTTTGCCAGAACGTAGATCTGTTTTGGCACACGGGGATCCTCGTGTGCTTCTTGATGTTGTGTGGTAACGCTTTCATTTTTGTGTCATTCCAGGGTGATGCCATGATTGTGGTTAATATTAGCCGAATAACCTTTTTATATTTTCATTTTTTGTTTCATTTTCAATGATGTGAAAGTTTTTTTGGTTTTATTTTAATCACTTTTATGGGGCGATGTGGGCTTTATGGTAGGAAATTTTTCCTAAATTTTTTTTATTTAGATCGAATATTTAGTCATTTTTCTCCCTGTTGTGTGACCCGTATCACCGGATGAAAGAATGTAAGCGGTGTAACTCGTTGCTTCATTATGCAGTAACTCATATTCTCTCTTTACAAAAAGTAAAGAAGGACTGCTCTGATGAAGATCAAAAATAAAGTATCTACCCTGCTTGCAGTTTCGTTCCTCACGTTGGGTTTATCGAGCCAAAGCCTGGCTGCTGAAGTCACCGTGTGGGCCTGGGATCCTAACTTCAATGTTGCAGCAATGCATGAGGCCTCATCGATATATAAAAAAGCCGATCCAAGTTTTAGTCTGAAAGTGATCGACTCAGGTAAAGAAGATATTGAGCAGAAATTAAACACCATGTTGGCTTCAGGGGTTAAAAACTCGCTTCCTGATATTGTACTGATTGAGGATTATAATGCTCAGAAATACCTTCAGGCTTATCCTGATTCATTTATCCCCTTACAGGACGCTATCGATTATAGCCAGTTCGCACCGTATAAAACCAAAGTCATGACGGTTGGCAATAAAGTCTACGGTGTTCCTTTTGATTCCGGCGTGGCGGGCATGTTCTATCGACTCGATTATCTGGAGGCTGCCGGATATAAAGAGAGTGATATGGTGAATATTACCTGGGATAAATATATTGAGATCGGTAAGCAGGTAAAAGCGAAAACCGGTGTTGATATGCTGACCTACGATATGAACGATGTGGTTCTTCCCCATATTATGATGCAATCTGGTGGCGAGTGGTTCTTTGATAATCAAGGACAACTCAATCTCACCAAAAATAATGCACTGAAAGAAACATTAAAAACGATTAAGGCAATTAATGACGCAAAAATTGCACGTCCTATCTCTGGCTGGTCAAGTTTTGTGGGGAGCTTTAATGCTGGTAAATCGGCGAGTGTAGTTTCTGGTGTATGGGTGATTGGGTCAATTAAAAGTGCGGAAGATCAGAAAGGAAAATGGCGTGTTGCGCCGATCCCACGGCTGAATCTCGACAAGGCGATACATGCTTCCAACCAAGGGGGATCGAGCTGGTATGTCTTAAAAGGGGGCAAAAATACTAAGCAGGCGATTGAGTTTTTGCAGAAAACCTTCGCAGCGGATAGCAATATGTATCAAACCCTTTTGGTTGATCGTGGCGCGCTTGCCACCTTCCTCCCGGCGACTTCCGGCCCTGCTTATGCTGTAAAAGATCCGTTCTTTGGTGGGCAACCCGTGTTTGCTGATTTTTCTAAATGGGTAACTGAAATCCCACAGGTTTCCTACGGTATGTATACCCAGGAAGTGGATAACGCCATTGCCGCTGAAATACCTGCATTACTGAAAGGTGATTCTGTTGATGAGGTGTTAAAACGTGCCGAAACGACATTAAAAACCCAGATTATGCAGTAGCGAGTGTGAGCTTGAGGGCGGGAAGCCCTCAAGCATTTCTCTCCAGAAATCGATGGTGTGATAATGATATATAAACCTAAAATGAATAGGCTTTATAACATCAACGGCTGGGCTTTTGTCGCTACCGCTGTTGGGTTAATTGCCTTAATGACGATATACCCTATTTTCAAATCACTTTGGCTCTCTTTTCAGTCTGGCCGTGGTGTAGTGACGCAGTTTGTTGGCTTGGGAAATATCATTCGTTTATTCAATGATCCTATGTTCAAAACGGCACTTTGGAATACGCTGACGTTTCTGGTCATCCAAGTTCCTATTATGATTTTATTATCATTGGCTATTTCTTCTTGTTTGAATTCTTCTCAGCTTAAATATCGACAGTGGTTTAGGGTGGCGATTTTTTTACCCTGCGTGACTTCACTGGTTGCCTATTCCATTCTTTTCAAGAGCATGTTTGAACTGGATGGTGTGATTAACTCATTTCTGCTGTTTATTCATGTTATTGACGATCCGATTCCATGGCTATCCGACCCTTTCTGGGCGAAGGTGACGATTATTATTGCCATTACATGGCGGTGGACGGGATATAATATGATTTTTTATCTTTCCGCTATGCAGAATATCGATAAATCGATTTATGAGGCTGCCAGAGTTGATGGCGTTAGCCCAATCAAGCAATTTTTCTTTATTACGATCCCTTTGTTGAAACCGGTGATTCTTTTTACTAGCGTGACCTCAACCATTGGTACATTACAGTTGTTTGATGAAGCGATGAATATCACGAATGGCGGCCCGGCAAATGCGACGCTGACGTTATCGCTTTATATTTATAACCTGTCATTCAAGTTTGTGCCTAATTTTGGCTATGCGGCAACGGTTTCGTACGTCATTGTTGTGTTTTCAGCAATACTGGCACTGATTCAGTTTAAAGCAGCGCGGAAGGGATGATATGAGGAAAAGTAAAGTTAACAGCATACTCATGCATGTTTTTCTCGTGTTAATGAGCATTTTTTCGCTTTTCCCTTTCTATTGGATGGTGGTGTCGAGTACGAATAGCACCAGCCAAATCAACATGGGGAAATTCACGTTTGGCGATCAATTACTGGTCAATTTCACCAATCTGACGAGTCAGGTGGATCTGGCGCAGGTGTTTTGGAATACATCAAAAATTGCGTTGATCAGTACGGTATCAACGCTGGTCGTATGTTCTATTGCGGGTTATGCATTTGAAATTTATGCCAGTAAGAATCGGGAACGAGTCTATGTTGCGCTATTAACGACAATGATGATCCCGTTCGCGGCATTGATGATCCCGCTCTTCACCATGTTTGGTAAGGCGGGGTTACTGGATACGCACTTTGCGGTGATCATGCCGACAGTGGCCGGGGCATTTATTATTTTCTATTTCAGGCAGTGTACTAAAACGTTTCCAAAAGAGTTGATCGATGCTGCGCGTGTGGAAAGCGTCGCTGAGTGGAAAATTTTCCTGTATGTCTACGTGCCGATTATGCGCGCCAGTTATTCTGCTGCTTTTATTATTGTTTTCATGACGTCATGGAATGCCTTTCTCTGGCCACTTATTGTCCTTCAATCTAATGAATTAAAAACGATTAATCTGGTGTTATCGAGTTTTGCTTCCGCTTACTCGCCGGATTTTGGACTGATTATGGTTGGGACGGTGATTTCTACACTTCCCAGTTTACTTATCTTCTTTGCCATGCAGAAGCAATTTATCGCCAGCATGACGGGAGCGGTAAAGTAATACGCTCTCAATGGAAAATTAACGTTTGAGGTTCACATGGCTGATATTTTACTAAAAAATATAGTGAAACGTTACGATAAGACGGAGACGATCCATCGTATCAATCTTGAAATTAATTCTGGCGAGTTTGTGGTATTTGTTGGCCCATCGGGATGCGGTAAATCGACACTGCTAAGAATGATTGCTGGATTGGAAGATATAACAGAGGGGGAAATTCATATTGATAACCGTCTCGTTAACCACTTTGATCCCGCAGAACGAGGGATTGCAATGGTTTTCCAATCCTATGCGCTGTATCCCCACATGACTGTGGCTGAAAACATGGGATTTGGGTTAAGAATGAATGGACACCCCAAAGCCGAAGTGGAAAAAATGGTGCGAAAGGCGGCGATGACGCTTCAGCTCGAAGCGTTGTTGGATCGTACCCCCAAACAACTGTCTGGTGGCCAACGCCAGCGTGTTGCGATTGGGCGCGCAATTGTACGCGATCCTAAAGTGTTCTTATTCGATGAGCCGTTATCGAATCTCGATGCCGAATTACGGGTGGAAATGCGTTTACAGATCGCGCGTCTCCATCAGGAAATGCGTAACACCATGATTTATGTGACGCATGACCAGGTAGAAGCGATGACGCTGGCGGATAAAATCGTGGTGTTAAATAAAGGCTACATTGAACAGGTTGGTACGCCGATGGCGTTATACCATAAGCCAGAGAATCTTTTTGTCGCTGGCTTTATCGGTTCGCCGAATATGAATTTCCTACCAGGTGAAGTCACACAGGTTGAAGGGAATAACGTGAGTATCTTGATCAATCAACTCAATACACTTTCTATTAATCTGGCTAACCACGGGCTACGCACCAATCAGAAAATTACCGTAGGTATTCGCCCTGAACATCTGAGTATTGATCCTAATGGTGGCGACGTCAGCCTGTCAATCAATAGTGAGGTAACAGAAAGGCTGGGTAATGCGACGTATATTTTTGGTGCTTACTCTGGTGTGAATAATTTCAAAGTGTATTTGTCAGGCGATAACAGTATTACGCCATACTCAATGATTCCGCTCACATGTCGTAGCGAGAATTTGCATTTTTTTGATGAAAATGGGAAGCGAATTAATTAAAAATAACGCTCTATCATGATGGAAATATCGCCATGAAAAAGACTCTATGGCGTAAAGGGAAAAGCATAAATTGAACCAAGCAGCTATTCATATTGGCTGCTTGGTTTCTTATGTGAATTTTATTTTTATAAATGTTGTCATCTGTTTTTGAATTTGTACCTGGGTATTTATTTAATAAATACCCTTTAAGCGTGTTACCTCAAGGAGAAATGAATGAAAAAGAATAATTATTCAGGAATGATCTCTGTATTGTTAATGCTATTTATAGGGTTCATGGCGGCCAATCTGGCTAAAGCGGCGCAGCCGTTTGCTTATGGTGCGGATATTGGCTGGGTAAAGCAATTGGAGGATCGGGGTGTTACCTGGCGCGACGATGCCGGAACGCAGCGTGATGTATTACAGATATTGCGCGATCACGGCATAAACGCGGTGCGGTTACGTATTTTTGTTAACCCTGATCCCAGTGCGCTATGGCATAAAGATAATTCGACCTGGACGATGCTCGGTTATACGGATAAAACCCGTGTAGTGGATGCCGCACTGCGTGCCAAAGCGATGGGCATGCGCGTCATGGTGGATTTTCACTATAGCGATGTTTTCGCGGATCCTGGTCACCAGGTTAAACCCGCAGCGTGGGCGAACTACAATCTTAGCCAATTAACGACGGCCGTTTATAACCACACGCATGAGGTGATGAGCGCATTGGTATCCGCAGGCGTGACGCCTGAATGGGTACAGGTGGGTAATGAAATGAACCCGGGGATCTTGCTACCGGAAGGCAGCACAAGTCGGTTTGCCAATTTAACGCAATTACTGAACGCAGGCTATGATGCAGTGAAAGCGGTCAGCCCTTCTTCTAAGGTCATCAGCCATTTGGCGCATGGGAATGATAATTCAAACGCTCGCTGGTTTTTTGACAATTTCCTTACCACGCATGGCGGGAAAACCGATGTGATTGGTTTTTCATTCTATCCTCATTGGGAGGGGAAAAATTATTGGGAGCTGACCGGTTTACTGGCCAGCAATCTCAATGATATGGCGAGCCGTTATGGTAAGGAAGTGATGGTCGTTGAAGTCGGCGGTTTGGAAACTAACCCGACGGATAGCTACTGGACGATTAAGGATACGATTAATCTTGTTAAAGCGGTGCCGGGAAATAAAGGGATTGGGGTTTTTTATTGGGAACCGGCGGGGAATGCCAGTGTGTTGCCGGATGGCTATGCATTAGGGGCGACGACGCGAGTTTCAAATAACGTATTGCAATTTACCCGCGCTTTGGACGCATTTTCCGAATCGCAAATCAATGTTATCAACGGGACTCGCTATAAGATGGCGAATCGGAATAGTGGTAAATCGCTTAATGTTGTGGCCGGTTCGCATGACGATAACGCATGGCTTGAACAATACACTGATAGCAATTGGGATAGCCAGCGTTTTTATTTTAACGCGATCGGCAATGGTTATTTTAATCTGGTGAATGTTAATAGTGGAAAGTACGTTGATATTGACGCCAGTGCCAGTGAAGATGGCGCACAAATAATCCAAATGTACAACACCGGCCATTTTAGCCAGCAATGGCTTATTTTGGATGCTGGCGATGGCTATTATAAAGTCATGAATAGAAATAGCGGAAAACTTTTGGATATTAATGGTCGTTCAACGGCGAACGGTGCATCAGGCATTCAGTGGCGTGATAATGGAGGATGGAACCAGTTGTGGAAAATAACCGCTAATTGATTCTTGCTGGCCACGTAATTTCTTTACGTGGCCACGTTATCGGTAAAAATAAGAAATATCAGGGCGTATTATAGCGGGCTTCGTTACAACGTGCTGAGTGTGAAACTTTCGCGCCACATCATCTCATAGCCAACCTGGACGTGTTTCTTATAATGGCGTCCCGCCACCAACTCTAAAAACAGATCGATAGCGGCTTCTCCCATTTCCGTGGGGTAGAGTCGCATGGTGGTCAGGCTGGGATTGAGATGCTGCGCCGTGGGGATATCATTCATCCCGACCACTTTTATTTGTTTCGGAATCGCAATCCCTTTCTCCTGAAGCGCACGATACACGCCAATTGCGATAATGTCAGTTGCGGCGAACACGACATCAGGCCATTCTTTTTGTTGCAGCAACGCATTCATCGCCTGATAGCCGGACTCAATACAGAATAACTGACTGACCTTGCACCGCGACTCGTGGTAGATACCGTGTTGCTGGGTGACTTCTTCAAATACATGCAGCCGACTCTCATTATTGCCAATAAAGGCGGGGCGTTGAGCGCCGCTATTAACAATATAGTGTAATACTTCGCGTGCCGCCGCTTCCCGATCAAAAAGCACAGCATCACATTTCTTATCGAGGGGCGCTGAATCGATAAAAATCAGATTTTTATTTAATGAATAGATTAAGGCAATATCGTTATCGCTAAAGTGACCGACACAAATGATCGCCTGCGCTTGCGCTAAAGTCTGGCTATTGGAGGATAAATTTGTGGTAAATAGATTTCGCAGCGAAATATTAAAATGGTGGCAGCGATTTTCAATGCCAATACGGATTGCCGTGAAATAAGGGTCGTTGAGTTCTTCTGAAGGGGTGAGAAAGTGGACGACGGCGAGATTTAATAAATTGTCATTGTCCATTTTGAAATGGGACCGTACAACCAGCGAGTTATCTAACCTTTTTTTCTGCTGTTTACGCTGTGTGGGCGATAAATAGGCCAGTTCATTAGCAATTCTCTTGATGAGTTGGCGCTTTTCTTTGGTTACGGAAAGGCTGGGATCATTATTAAGCACACGAGAAACGGTTGAAGCTGCCACGCCAGCTTTTTGGGCGATATCTTTAATCGTTGTCACAAAAAGTTTTCCATAATCTTTCTATGAGGCTGATATTAGCGAATACTTAATTCATTTAACATCCTGATGCGCTAAAAATACGATTAAATATTCACGCGTATTACTGTGTCTGAAAAGGGCTAACCGATACAGCGGTAGAGTGAAACCAACCAATAGTGTGAGATCGCAAACGGTGTATCTGTTTGCGATCCTTGTCTATCACATCGTGGTATTGCTTATTACACGGTTACTTCAACAGCGCCAACGCTTTTTCCACCACGTTATCGACGGTGAAGCCAAACGCTTCGAACAGCAACTCCGCCGGAGCAGATTCACCAAAGCTCGTCATGCCGACAATCGCGCCGTTCAGACCAACGTATTTGAACCAGTAGTCGGCAATCCCCGCTTCAATCGCCACGCGCGCCGATACCGCTTTCGGTAGCACCGCTTCTCGGTACGCCGCATCCTGCTTGTCGAACGCATCCGTGGACGGCATGGACACCACGCGTACCTTGCGACCCGCCGCGGTCAGTTTGTCATACGCACCGACAGCCAGCTCCACTTCTGAACCCGTGGCAATCAGAATCAGTTCCGGCTGACCGTCGCTGTCTTTCAACACGTAGCCGCCTTTCGCCACGTTCGCCAGTTGTTCAGCAGTACGGGGGTGTTGCGCCAGATTCTGACGCGACAG
>NZ_JSXC01000024.1 GCF_000803215.1 Pectobacterium fontis | reverse complement strand
CTAAATGATGATTTATCGTCCGGTTGACAGCAATCCTAGCATCAAGGGCAGAAAACACCCGACCTATCTCTTGCTGTTCCAAAAGCGTAGGAACATCTATCTGGTAACTCGAAAAAGAACTCTTGTTAACAATCGGTACTGCTGTTGAGGTTTTGCTGATGTAGTTTAGTTTTTTTCCAAGAATACACATCGCGTAATAAACGAAGTCTGCATCGAAATCAGGACTTGGCACGATAGAGTTAATCTGTTGATTTGTGACCGTAGGCTCTGATGTCATAACAACTTTTCCCAAGTCCGAACCAATACAGCTAACACAAATAGAACTCGGTGGTAAAAGGCAATTTCTCACTTCGGAAAGCCCACATTCAGTCAGAGTCTTTATTGTGGTGGTCGCTACTTTAACTCCCATATCGTCAGAAGGTGTCAGGAACGGTATGCTCCCACCATAGTTTCCCGTTATGGCTGTTTTCGGTGTCTTGCCCGTGACAATCCGTCCGAGCTCGCCTACAGTAATTGTGCGCCATTTAGATCTCATACCCAAGTCCTCCCAGCCTCTTGCGAATTTCATCTTCCAGTTCATGGGAACGCTTGAACAGCACGCTAAGTTCTCCCGTCAGGCGTGCCATTTTCTCCTCGAAGGGTTCGCCGTCATCTTCCTTAGCCTCAATGCCGACGTAACGTCCCGGCGTGAGAATAAAGTCCTGTTTGCCGATGTCCTCTGTCGTCACCGCCGCGCAAAAACCTTTCACATCATCCAACGAGCCATTGTCGAACGCCTCAAAGGTAGCGGCGATTTTGGCAATATCTTCGGTGGTCATCTCGCGCAGACGACGATTGACCATCGTTCCCATATTGCGTGCATCGATAAACAGTGTTTTGCCTTTTTGCTTTTTGTTCCGGCTGATAAACCATAAAGATACGGGGATCTGGGTGGTGTAGAACAACTGCGTAGGCATCGCGATAATGCCTTCTACTAGGTCGTCCTCCACGATTTTGCGTCGGATATTACCCTCGCCGCTGCTCTGGGAAGATAGTGAACCATTGGCCAATACCATACCAATTTTACCATTTGGGGCGAGGTGATGAATCATGTGTTGCAGCCACGCGAAGTTGGCATTTCCATTCGGCGGTAAACCGTATTGCCAGCGAGGATCGTCGTTTAAGCTACCGTCGTTCCAATCTGACAGGTTGAATGGCGGATTGGCAAGGATGAAGTCGGCTTTCAGCGTAGGGTGCAGGTCATTATGAAATGTATCGTCATTGTAAGCACCAATATTGGCTTCGATACCGCGAATAGCCAGATTCATCAACGCCATTTTACGTGTGGTCGGGTTGGCATCCTGCCCGTAAACTGAAAGGTTGCCAATGCTGCCGCTGTGGTTTTTTACGAAGTCGGCAGACTGAACGAACATACCGCCCGAACCGCAGCAGGGGTCATACACGCGACCTCTAAACGGTTGTAAAACTTCAACGAGCGTTCGCACGACACAGGAGGGCGTGAAGAATTCTCCAGCACGCTTACCCTCTTGCTCAGCAAATTTGGCGAGACAATATTCGTAGGTACGCCCCAAAATATCTTTGTCTGTTCCATGTTCAATCATCTGAATATTGGTAAACAGATCGACAACGTTGCCAAGTCGGCGTTTGTCTAGCTCGGCGCGGGCGTAATTTTTAGGCAGAATATCTTTCAGCCGTTTGTTTTCTTTTTCGATTTCCCGCATCGCGTTATCAATAACAATACCGATGGTCTCTTTGCGCGATGCTTCAGCGATAGCACTCCACCTGGCCTGCTGCGGTACAAAAAACACATTCACTTCGGCGTAGGCGTCTTTATCCTCCACATCGTCGTCATCGGCCAAAAGCGTCTGATATCGCTCCTCGAACTTATCCGAAATGTACTTGAGGAAGATTAGTCCTAATACGACGTGTTTATACTCTGCTGCATCCATATTGCCACGCAAGATATCCGCTGCCGCCCAAATTTGCTGTTCGAAACCTATTGACGCCGTGTTTTTTCCGTTCGTTATGGCCATGTATTTGCCTCATTTTTGTTCTGAAAATATTCAGGCTTACGCAATGTTGAAAACCGTAAGAAATTATCTGAAATGTTAAATTGAATGATATGGTTAATAAGCGCTGAATTTCAGCCACTACTGACGCTACAGTGTTTATGAATGGGGTAATTAGGTTCCGTGAAATAGAAATCTGCTACGCCAATATCCATTGGGTCACATCGGGATTAATTTTACAACAACATAAATAATATGTTGTTATTTAAAATATTCTCTGTCGAAAACGACCTGATACCGTATAGTAATGCAGGCTATAGTCTCTGGATAGATAGAACTAAAGCCTATCCATCTGCTACATATTATTAGCCCGCCGTCAACTTCCCAAAATCAAACGGACTAACCCCCCTCTCTCGATTCGCATCCAGAAAATCCGCCCACCATTGCAGCATCAGCTTGCGTTCATCCAGATGCTCCGCCTTATGGATATACGCCGCTCGAACGCCATTGCGTTCCTGATGACTCATCTGCCGCTCTACCGCATCCCTAGACCACAACCCCGACTCAATCAACGAACTACACGCCATTGTACGAAAGCCGTGACCGCATACTTCCGTTTTGGTGTCGTAGCCCATAGTTTGCAGCGCTTTGTTTACCGTCCCTTCACTGACGGGTTTTCGTGATGAATGATCGCCAATGAAAACCAATTCACAATGCCCACTCACCTCTCTAATCTTTTTAAGGATCTCCAGTGCCTGACGGCTTAGTGGAACAAGATGTGGTGTGTGCATTTTTGAACCGCGCTCGGAGAATTTCACTCCAGGGATCGGTTCACGTTCAGGGGGAATCGTCCACAACGCTCGTTCAAAGTCGATTTCCGGCCAGCGAGCAAAACGGAGTTCACTGGAACGGATAAAAATCAGCAAGGAAAGATTTATCACCCACTTGGTAAACTCACGGCCTTTATAGCCATCTATACGGCCAAGTAGTTCACGCAAGCGTTCGAGTTCCAACGCAGGGCGGTGTTCGACTTTGCCGGGCATAATTGCCCCTGCCATATCTTGCGCCGGGTTATAGTCAATCAGGCCGTTTTGTACGGCATAGGTCATAATGGCAGTCACGCGTTGTTTTAGGCGTTTAGCCACTTCTAAGCGTCCAGAGCGTTCGACGCTTTTAATCGGTGTCAGCAAGTCGCGTGTTTTCAGATCTGAGATGTGTTTGCTACCGATAGCGGGGAAAATATTGTCGCTGAGACTTTTCAGGATACGTTCGGCATGGGATTCCGACCACTTCTTATTATCAGTATGCCAAGCGCGAGCCACAGCCTCGAAGGTTTGCTCATCATCTTGTTGTTGCGTTTTGACTGCTTTTTTATGCTCGTTGGGATCAACGCCAGCAGCAATAAGTTTTCGTGCCTCATCGCGTTTCTGACGCGCTTCAGAAAGGGAAACCTCCGGGTAAACACCTAGCGCCAGAGTCTTTTCTTTGCCATCCGAACGATAGTGTAAGCGCCAATATTTAGACCCATTGGTATGGACCAAAAGAAACATACCGTTTCCATCGGTAAGTTTATAAGGCTTCTCTTCCGGTTTTGCTGAACGTACCTTGATGTCCGTGAGTGCCATAATGCTTTTCCTTCAATAAATGCGTTATTGAGGGTACAAGGATTTACCATACTGAAGTATACCCGCAATTGTACCCGCACAAGCAAGTTGATGTCAGTTGAATTGTGTTGACGTAGGAAGAGTATGGAATGAAGGGAAAGCCAGTAAAACCGTGGGTTTTAGGCAAAAAAATAGACGTCGGTTGACGTCTATTGATTTATAGATGGTGCCCGGGGCGGGACTTGAACCCGCACAGCGCGAACGCCGAGGGATTTTAAATCCCTTGTGTCTACCGATTTCACCACCCGGGCTTAAATATTGGAGGCGCGTTCCGGAGTCGAACCGGACTAGACGGATTTGCAATCCGCTACATAACCGCTTTGCTAACGCGCCAAAATATTTAGGTCTTAGTGACCAACATCCGCTATCGCCGATGCTTTAAATTGGAGCGGGAAACGAGACTCGAACTCGCGACCCCGACCTTGGCAAGGTCGTGCTCTACCAACTGAGCTATTCCCGCAACACAGAACTTACTGATTTTTTAACTTCTTACAAACCAGCGTTACTGTTGATGCGGTGCATTCTACTGACCTGACGTGATGAGTCAATAAAATTATCAAACAACCACTCTCACTTGCTGGTTTTTACGGCACTTCGATCAAGGTTCAAGCAAATCGTGACGTGCAGCGTTCAGATATTGAAACATAGACCAGAAAGTCAGCACTGCGGCAATATACAAAGCCGCAACGCCTATCCCCTCAACGATACGTTCCGGGCGCCATAGCAAAGCAAAAAGCGCCATCATTTGAGCAGTGGTTTTAACTTTCCCTATCCACGACACAGCAACACTGCTCCTTTTGCCAATTTCAGCCATCCACTCACGCAATGCTGAAATAATGATTTCTCGCGCGATCATGGTTGCGGCAGGCAGCGTAATCCACCACGAATGGTAGTATTCCGCAACCAACACCAGCGCAACAGCCACCATCACTTTATCCGCAACAGGATCAAGGAAAGCACCAAAACGCGTGGTCTGTTTCCAGCGACGAGCAAGGAAGCCATCAAACCAGTCCGTCACAGCCGCAAACACAAAAATCAACGCGCAGAGCAGCGGTGCCCAAGCGAATGGAAGATAAAACGCCAGCACAAAAAACGGTATAAGAGCAACACGAAACAGGGTAAGCAACGTCGGTATATTAAATTGCATAGCGCTTAGGTAACTATCTGGCTGGAGTGGATACTAGGAGTATGTTGCTACATTGTCCCTAGTGTTTCAATGCATGGAAGATCTTTTCTGCCAATGCATGTGAAATTCCTGGAACATTTGCAATCTCCTCAATACTGGCATTCATCAAAGGCTGTAGTCCTCCCATGTATTTCAACAGGGTTTGACGACGCTTAGGGCCGACACCATCAATAAGCTCCAGCGTACTGGTATTTTTTACTTTTGCTCTCTTCTTACGATGCCCGCCAATCGCATGGTCATGTGAATCATCGCGAATATGCTGGATAACGTGCAAGGCGGGAGAATCAGATGGCAACGCAACCCCTTCGCCTGTCGCTTCAAAAAACAGGGTTTCCAGACCAGCTTTGCGATCGCTCCCCTTCGCGACACCAAGTAGCAGCGGCTTGTTTTTATCCCATGATACCTGTAACGAGTCAAACACGGCCTGAGCCTGGCCAAGCTGCCCTTTCCCACCATCGATCACGATAACATCGGGTATTTTGCTGTCATCCAGCACTTTACCATATCTACGTCGAAGAACCTGCGCCATGGCAGCATAATCATCACCTGGCGTAATATCACTAATATTATAGCGACGATATTCCGAACGTAATGGACCGTTGGCATCAAACACCACGCAGGATGCCACTGTCTGTTCGCCCATCGTATGGCTGATATCAAAACACTCCATTCGATGAATTTCTGGCAGTTGCAATACGCTGGCTAATGCAGCCAAACGTTGATGAATAGTAGATTGCTGAGACAACTTTGTAACTAGCGCAGTGGCAGCATTCGTCCGTGCCAATTTTAAATAACGAGCACGATCGCCACGGGGTCTCGTTTGAATCTGTACTTTTTTCCCCGCAACAGCCGTCAGAGACTCCATCAGCAATTCTTTATCAGGCAAGGTGAAATCAAGCAAAATTTCGGCGGGGAGCGTTCGACCTAAGCTTCCTTGTAAATAGAATTGCCCGACAAACGTTTGCACAACTTCGCCCAATTCTGTGCCACCAGGTACTTTAGGAAAATAGCTCCGGCTGCCAAGCACCTTTCCCTGTCGGATGAACAAGACATATACGCAAGCCATTCCAGCATCAAAAGCAACGCTGATAACATCCAGATCTTCGTCGTCACCGGAAACAAATTGTTTTTCTGTGACACGGCGAACAGCTTGAATTTGATCGCGTATCCGTGCTGCATCTTCAAAATGCAGATCGCGGCTTGCCGATTCCATCCGTGAGATGAGTTGATTCAGCACTTGCTGATCTTTACCGGATAAGAACAGACGAACATATTCAACCTGCTGTTGATAATCGTCTTCGCTAACCAGACCACTGACACAAGGTCCAAGGCAACGACCAATTTGATATTGCAGACAAGGGCGAGAGCGGTTGCGATAGACGCTATTCTCACACTGACGCACTGGGAACAGCTTTTGCAACAATACGAGTGTTTCACGCACGGCGTTCCCGTTGGGAAATGGGCCAAAGTATTCGCCCTTCGCATGCTTAGCACCGCGGTGAACTGCCAGACGTGGATGAACATCACCACTCAGGAAAATCATGGGATAAGATTTATCGTCGCGCAACAAGACGTTATAACGCGGCTGATAAAGCTTGATGTAGTTGTGTTCCAACAGTAAAGCTTCAGTTTCTGTATGCGTGATCGTGACATCAATATGCTTGATGCTTTTGACCAATGCCTCGGTTTTACGGCTGGCGACATGGCTGCGGAAATAGCTGGCTAGTCGTTTTTTTAAGTCTTTTGCCTTACCGACATAGATGACCGTATTGCCGACATCATACATCCGGTAGACTCCAGGCTGGCTCGTTACCGTTTTTAAAAATGCCGAAGCATCGAAACTCTCACTCACTACTTAACAATGTCTCCGCAGTAAAAAGCCCATGCTTGATGGCCAAATGCGTTAGCTCTACATCACCGTTGATACTCAGCTTGCTGAACATACGATATCGATAGCTGTTCACTGTTTTAGGGCTAAGATTAAGCTGTTCTGAGATTTCAGGTACTTTCTGTCCCTTCGTTATCATTAGCATAATCTGTAATTCACGTTCAGACAAACATTCAAGTGGCGTATCCGTTTGTGGTTCCAACTGACTTAACGCCATTTGTTGAGCAATATCAGAAGCAATGTATCGTTTACCGGCATGCACCGCACGGATAGCAGCAATCACTTCCTGAGGAGCCGCCGCTTTACTGACATACCCCGCCGCACCAGCCTGCATCACTTTCGCAGGTAGTGGGTTTTCAGTATAAATAGTAAGCATAATAACTTTTATATCTGGCGTAAAACGCAGGATCTTGCGTGTTGCTTCAAGCCCACCGATGCCCGGCATACTCATGTCCATCAGAACAACATCGACATCATTGCTTCGGCACCATTTGACGGCATCTTCACCACAGCATGCCTCACCAACCACTTTTAGACCTTTGATATCGTCAAGAATGCGTCGTATCCCTGCCCGCACCAGTTCATGGTCATCAACAAGAAAAACGCTAATCAAAGAATAATTCTCCAAAAAAGGGAGTAACACTTACATAAAAAGTTGCTTGCAGGTGATACTACGTTTGTTTCAAAAATAATGAACACAAATTTATATAAATATATATTTTCAATATATACCGAGAAGGAATAAAACACCTCTCCTGATCATAGCAATATATCGTAAAACTGATGGTGTATGTTGATCACATTCTTAACACTTAAAATACGTCATACAGTATAAATCGTTTGATGGCACAAAATACATAAAAAACAAAACACCACAAATGGCCTACAATTGGATCTGTATTTAAAATGTCAATAAAAAATCACTATTGTAAGCAGTATATGATATTATGCAATTTATCCTCGCCAACGGCTATATTATACAATTAATATATTCACATAAAGACGTCCATAGTGAACATCATATGTATTAAACGCAACACATCCATAACCTTTACCAAAAGAAATATCCAAAATCTTAATGCAGTTTAAATAAGTTAATTGCATGAAAAACAGTCACTAAGATGACTTTATCCGCGAATAATATCAATCCTCCACATGCTTTATGTTATACTCTCCCCCTCTGGCTTTGCCTGCTGTGTAAGCGTTAACGCCCACTGCCGGTAAAGAAAAACATCTTTTTCTTGTTGAGGAGAAAATATGAGCAACGTAGATTTTTCTACTACCGCATCTGCTGAAACATTGGCTCACGAGGTTACCTGCCTGAAAGCTATGATTACGCTATTATTAAAAGCAATCGGCCAGGCCGATGCTGGTAAGGTCATCATCAATATGGAAAAATACATCGCTCAATTGGAAGATGCCGAGCAAGCAACTGTTTTTGACAACACGATTAAACAAATCAAAACCAGTTACCGTAAATAGCACTATTTGCCACACCGCCATCTCAATAACTTGATCTGGCGGTATAGTCATATTTAGCACGACGATTTCTGAGTTAAAATAGAGACGGCCGTCTATTTATTTTCAATACCGATAAGCTTCAAAAATAGTGCTTTTTCTTTCTGTTTATACAGCGTTAATTCTGTCACTAACGCTTTATCCAAAAACTGTCTCCTGGAAAGCGCCTTTCTCTCATCAACCAACTCCCTCAGTTCAGTAAAGCACTCATTTATCTTGTACTCTTTCGAACTTTCGGTACAAATTATCTCATGAATTGCCTGACTCAATTCAGACAATGAGATAACCGATTGTGGATCCTGGTGACTTTTTTCGATGACAGCCAGTAATTTTTCGAATCCCATATTAACCTCCGAAATCGAGCAGACACTCGCTTACAGCTAACCAGGAAACTCCAGTGGCCTCTGCAAAGACAAACGCAGCCGGTGCATATGTCAACGATCCTATCCACTAAGCATAGCACTTTCTCACGATTTTTCGGTGTGTATGAAATACATCAGCGGCACAGCGGTTTTCAGCGATATCATCCCCACGCTATATTTTCACTCAGCATTAGGAATATAAATAGAATATATGCAACAGGTCATCAATGTATTCAGCGGGGAAAATAGTAAGGGGCGTGAAATGAAATAAAAGAAGACAATGAGATTAACATCGAAAAAACGAAATTATAACAAACTAAAAAAGAGGGATTAACCTATTTATATTGTTGGTGGGTCGTGCAGGGTTCGAACCTGCGACCAATTGATTAAGAGTCAACTGCTCTACCAACTGAGCTAACGACCCAACGGAGGAGATTATTCTCCTCCACAGCGAGCCTGTCAAATGTTTCATATTAATTTTTTATACGCGGCAATAGCATTGTTAGCAACGCGCAATTTTGTTAACCTGCTCAGCCTATATAACCAATGCCTTTCATCGTGTTATATCCTTTCATTTTAGGACGAAAAACAGACTGCGCGACCTTACACCACGATCAACCCTCTTTATGCCTGACTATATTGGTCATCTACTGTAATAAGTACCGCAGTTACGCTATCTTATTCATTTCGATTTTCACAAATGAGAGCCGCAAAAGAGCTCAAAAAACATCACAGACAGAAACAGGAAAATGTACTTACATGGTCGAACAATCAAAAGAAGCCGCAGATCTTGCACCTGAACAAGGAGAGGGACTGCAACGAAACCTGACTAATCGTCATATTCAACTCATCGCCATTGGCGGCGCGATCGGTACTGGGCTATTCATGGGCTCGGGTAAAACAATCAGTATGGCCGGCCCTTCGATCATTTTTGTTTATATGATCATTGGCTTTATGCTGTTTTTTGTCATGCGTGCAATGGGAGAATTATTACTCTCAAACCTCAACTATAAATCATTCAGCGATTTCGCGGCAGACCTACTTGGGCCATGGGCAGGCTTCTTTACCGGTTGGACTTACTGGTTTTGTTGGGTTGTAACCGGAATTGCCGATGTTGTAGCCATTAGTGCCTACGCTCAGTTCTGGTTTCCCGATTTATCGCAATGGGTTTCGTCGTTGCTTTGCGTTCTATTATTACTGACGCTAAATCTGGCAACGGTGAAACTGTTTGGTGAAATGGAATTCTGGTTCGCAATGATAAAAATTGTCGCGATCATTGCGTTAATCGTGGTCGGTATCGTACTGGTCGTGATGCAATTCTCTTCCCCATCAGGAAACGTCGCGTCGTTAACTAACCTATGGAACGATGGCGGTATGTTCCCTAAAGGGATCAGCGGTTTCTTTGCAGGATTCCAGATAGCCGTATTCGCATTTGTCGGCATCGAGCTGGTTGGTACAACCGCCGCTGAAACTAAAAATCCGAAAGTCGTGCTGCCCCGTGCAATTAACGCAATCCCAATTCGCATCATCATGTTTTATGTTTTTTCGTTAATCATGATTATGTCCGTCACCCCATGGAGTGCAATTACTGCGGATCGCAGTCCCTTTGTAGAAATGTTCGTACTTGTTGGCCTACCTGCGGCTGCCAGTATGATCAACTTCGTTGTACTCACTTCAGCGGCATCCTCAGCTAATAGCGGTGTATTCTCAACCAGCCGCATGCTCTTTGGCCTCGCTAAGCAAGGCGACGCCCCAAAAAGCTTCGGTATACTTTCTAAACGTGCAGTTCCTTCAACTGGACTCATGTTTTCCTGTATTTGTTTGCTCTCAGGCGTGGTATTGATCTATCTGATTCCAAACGTGATGACTGTCTTTACGTTGGTAACCACCGTATCTGCGATTTTATTCATGTTCATCTGGAGTATTATCCTCTGCTCTTACCTGACATACCGTAAAAAACGCCCTCAGCTACATGAAGCATCATCATATAAAATGCCACTAGGTATTTTTATGTGCTGGATATGTCTGGCTTTCTTCATTTTTGTTATTGCATTGTTAACATTACAACCAGATACACGACAAGCGCTTATTGTCACACCGCTCTGGTTTATTGTGCTGGCTATTGCTTATCAGTTTATTCGTCGGAAAAAGCAGATTACTGGCGTGAAGTAAGGCGTAATTCAAGAAAGGCGCAGACAACATCGGCGCCTTCATTTGGGGGAATAATGTATAGCACAAACATTTTCTATTATTGGATACAAACCATTCTCAATTGGTGCATGAAAATTAATATGTGGTCGACTAATGTCATTAACATTGATGTATAAAAAGTTATTCCCGCAACGAAACGGCTGTAATTCGATTGATATTTTTAGCTAATAGTTCGAAAGCTAAATAATTATTCTCATCCTTTCGCTGCGAAGCACCCGCAACCACATCTTCTATTTTCCGACTTAACTCATTGATCTTACTATCATCCAGTGTCAAAATCATAGCAGAAATCAGCATCTCTAACGATTCAATCTTCGCGTTAAGCGCTTTTTCTCCAACTTCTTTTTCTGCCAACTTTACTAAAAGATGAGAGAGGATATTATTCATTTGAATTCCTTAATCAAAAAAATAACCGTCATACGCCCTAAGGCAACACCTATTCTTTGGTGCACAAGATTAGAGAAAACATAACGAAGATTAATGTAACACCGCAGATAGGGTGTTAGCTAGTGTCGATTATCATTTTAAGGAAATCATATCCCCTAGTAAGGGAAAAATGAAACTACGGAAAAAAAACCAAAATAAATAAAAAACTAAAAACCTGTTTTATTCTTTAGAGTAAAATTCACCATTTGAAAAATAAAGACAACATTGTCAATTGTGACGCATATCACAAAAAAATAAGATATATAATTTTGACAGAAAATATGATTGGTAGCCAGCCATCGATAAATGGCTGGCTCTATGACCAACACTTATGCGCTCATTGATTGCCGGGCACCACTCACTGCATCTTTTGCCTGTTCGCACTGCGACAATATCGTTTGTGCATGAGAATAAAGAATCCTCCCCGCCTCAGTGGGCGTAACACCACGTCGGCTCCTTATCAGCAACTGTTTTTCGAGTTCTCCCTCCAGTGTCGCGACCTGCTGGCTCAGCGCTGGTTGCGCAATATGCAGCAACTCAGCAGCCTGTGTCAGGCTACCGATATCAACGATTTTTACAAAATACTTGAGCCGTCTAAGATTCATGTCTGCCTCCTGAGTAGTTACCCTAAAGAGGTAGCAAAAAGCGCGCCATATTATGTTTCTATGCCTAAGAAAAAGTGATACTGCCTTGATAAGCCACAGGTAAAATAAGTAAAAACGATAGTTCATCTCCCCCTGCCCAGATTTTTCATGAGAAACCAGGCATCGGGTCAATGCGAGCCTGCACCATCTTAAAGCAATGCTGCTATTTTAGGGTGCAAGCCTGCTAGTTAATCAGCACTCCACATTACTTTTTAACGTTCAACTTGAGCAATAATTTCAATGTGTTGGTTATTAGTTCGGCAATCAAACACACTAATCGATAACAGCCTTTGACAACCCTAAATGCTCCCGCTATTATCCATCGCACTTAACCGATTCCTCTGTAGTTCAGTCGGTAGAACGGCGGACTGTTAATCCGTATGTCACTGGTTCAAGTCCAGTCAGAGGAGCCAATTTAGAGAAAGCAGACGTTCACTGACGTCTGCTTTTTTGCTTTTTATCAATTGGTTACCCCCTTCTTTAGGTTCGCCCTCGTTCACCAAAAAACGCTCGAAGCCATACCCTTTTGCTGGTAAAAATACTGGTAAAGCTGGTTCGATTTCGTTTTTACCAGCAATCGGAGGGATCCGTCATGCCACTTACTGATACTAAAGTAAAAAATGCCAAACCATCAGAAAAAGCGGTAAAGCTCACTGACGGATTCGGTCTTTACCTGCTGTTTCTCTGGCCAATGCAAAAAACACCGTTTGCAAGAACTTATAGATCCGTTAACGGCGATGAAAGATTTATTCTAACAAGCTGTTATGACACGATGTCGCCCATGAATGAACTACCATTAACAAGACACTGCGGAAAATAGGCCATAACATGTCTGGTCATGCTATCTGAAGACTGATGTGTGATATATCAATCGAATCAAGTACCTGGCATGAAGATGTGGTAGAGTTCCAGATGAGCCAAGGATGAGCTAAGGCACCGATCTCATGACAACCTTATCGGTTGTTATCCTTTATCAGTGATTGCCGTCATGCATGATGGTCATTGCTCAGTCCGGTTGGTGATTTGAGATCGTTGGTGATCGATCAGATCGCTCCACCCAGACTGAGTTTACTGCAAGTTATCGAGTATTTGGCGGGGTTATTTAGCCAGAAGTTCTCTTCGGACAATTTCTGCGCCTGCACTCAAAGCATGTAGTTTTCCTCTCGCGACCTGACGAGATAAGGGAGCCATACCACAGTTGGTAGAAGGGTAGAGCTTGTCGGCATCGACAAATCGCAGTGCTTTTCGTAACGTATCAGCGACGTCCTCTGGTGTCTCAATGAGATTGGTTGCTACATCAATGGCACCAACCATCACTTTTTTACCGCGAATGAGTTCAATAAGATCCATCGGTACACGGGAGTTTTGGCATTCAAGCGAAATGATATCGATATTAGATTTTTGCAATTTAGGGAAAATTTCTTCATATTGCCGCCATTCAGACCCTAACGTCTTTTTCCAATCCGTATTGGCTTTGATACCGTAGCCATAGCAAATATGTACCGCCGTTTCACATTTAAGCCCTTCAATTGCTCGTTCTAATGCGGCAATTCCCCAATCATTCACCTCATCAAAGAAAACATTAAATGCTGGCTCATCAAATTGGATAATGTCAACGCCGGCAGCCTCTAATTCTCTGGCCTCTTGATTAAGAATTTTGGCGAATTCCCAAGCAAGTTTTTCGCGGCTTTTATAATGGCTATCATAGAGCGTATCAATCATCGTCATGGGACCCGGTAAGGCCCATTTAATGGGTTGCGTGGTTTGCTGACGTAAAAATTTGGCATCTTCGACAAAAACGGGCTTTTGGCGAACCACAGTCCCAATAACGGTTGGTACACTCGCATCATAGCGATTACGAATTTTAACAATTTCACGTTTCTCAAAATCAACACCGCTTAGGTGCTCAATAAACGTGGTGACAAAATGTTGACGCGTTTGCTCGCCATCACTAACAATATCAATACCTGCCTGTTGCTGATCCGCTAAGGATAAACGTAAAGCATCTTGTTTACCGTCAATTAATTCCTCACCCTGCAATTTCCAAGGTGACCACAGTGTCTCTGGTTCCGCTAGCCAAGAGGGCTTGGGTAAACTACCCGCAGTCGAAGTGGGTAACAACGTTTTCATAATAGGTGACCTTGTGTGTTGGTTAATCAAAGAGCGTAATTAGCAGACCATTGCTCAAGAATATTTTGATATGGTTTGATGAAGTTCTCTTCAGTAAACTTTCCCTGCTCAATCGCTAACAGGCTGCGTTCTTCCCGATCATAAACAATTCGCGTTAACGAATGATCCTGATGAGTCAAGCTTGGTTGATAGCATTGACCTGCCACAGAATTGGCATTGTAAATCTCAGGTCGGTAAATCTTTTGAAAAGTCTCCATCGTGCTGATAGTACTGATAAGCTCAAGATTAGTGTAATCACTAAGTAAATCACCAGAAAAATAGAAAGCCAAAGGCGCAACGCTGTTTGCAGGCATAAAATAGCGAGCCTGCAGTCCCATTTTATGGAAGTATTGATCGGTCAAGGAATATTCATCTTGCTGGTATTCGATACCCAATACAGGATGCTGATTTCCCGTCCGATGGTAGGTGTTTTTACTTGAAACACTTAAACATATAACCGGTGCTTTACTAAAAGCATCTTTATAATTCGTTGAATTAACGAAACATTTAAAGATATTCCCATGCAGATCACCAAAATTATCAGGTGTGCTGAACGTTGGGTGGCTCTTATTGTGCGCTGAGAGTAATACGCTGAAGTCATAATCTCGCACGTAGGAGGAGAAGTTATTTCCGACAATACCTTCAATACGCTCGTTGGTTTTTCTATCAACAATATTCGTTTTCAGTATTTCAATCACAGGAAAGGTGTTGCCATTTCCTTCAATATCAACTTCAACGGAAATGATATCCAGTTCGACAGAATAACGATCGCCTTTGACGTTATCCCAGTGCGCCAGAGAATTGAAGCGATTGTCAATCATCGTTAGCGCATTGCGCAGGTTCTCCTGGCGGTTATCTCCTCGCGCCAAATTCGCAAAGTTGGTAGTGATACGCGTATTTTCGGAGGGGTTATAATTTTCATCGAAACGCGAATTTTTAATGGTGAATGTAAAATTCTTACTCATGGCGATCTAGCATCCTAATTTTTCATGTAAAACCCGATGTTATCTCTTGATTTTACAAGATTTTCAGGCTTTATCATTCAGCAGGTTTCATATTATCTGTAGTTTATCTGGCATAATTTATGCCAGACTCATTGAGTGAGTAAAAGTGATTTAATTTCAATAATCATGAACCATTTTCATGATTTGGGATCGGCACTGTTACAAAATCACTCAACCCACCTTATTTTAAAATAAAATCAAACAGTTAACATTCATAACCAAATGTATAAACACACCTATTTTAGTTATATGCCCTAAATAATTTTGGGTTATGGACAAAATGTGTTCGTTAAAATGCTCACCCTTTAGCGCGATGTTCAGTCATGCATATCATCACACGGCACGATAAAAACCAATGCGTCGAAAACGAGTTTGTCCGGCTAACACTGGACTCTGGAAAGAGGCACATTTTCATCCTGATGAGCTTACTTAGTAAGTGATACGAGTGAACGAATACAGTCAACGCGCATGTAACGTAAAGCAATGGTGGGTATATAATTTTATAAAAAATTTTAGGATTATACGAAAGATGAATTTATCGCCTACCTGTCGACGTTTTCGGATAATCCAATGAGGGCTTAGAGGGAAGAAATGAGAAACACATTTATATAATTTAGTTAAACATTTTTACAAAATCTCACTTTATCCCAAAGATAATGGTTTGATTTTTCGCCACCAAGAGAAAGAGAATAGTATTTTTAACGAAAGAAAGTGCTGACGGAAACTTCAATCTTTCCCGTAATTCAAAGAATCGAAGCGGTTTACTTTTGTCTGCAACCCGTGAGACAAAGGGGTTGCAGGCTAATCTAAATAATCAGATCTCAAAATCTTCCAGCTTTTTACCGCTTTCAAGAGCAGCAGCAATCGCTTTAGGTGTACGCCCCTGACCCGTCCATAACTTTTCGTTGCCATTTTCATCAACATATTTGTATTTGGCAGGACGAGGTTCACGTTTTGCTTTTCCTGACTTAGTCGTAGGTAGAGAACCAAGAAGCTCAGCAGGATCGATACCATCTTCTAATAATTTAGCACGTAAGGCTTCAATTTTAGCCTGACGTTCAGCGTTTTGTTGCTGAGCGCTAGCTTCTTCTTCGCGACGATCTTCGACAATCACCGTGAGTTTTTCCAGCATTTCTTCCAGCGTTGCTAAATCGGTTTCACGAGCCTGAGCGCGTAGGGTACGGATATTGTTTAATATTTTTAAGGCTTCACTCATAGTTTATTGTCCTGACAGTTATTAATCGAGATAATCATAATTCTTATTTTTTTATTTATCAACTTAAAAAATTATTGCACCCTGAATATACATTAATAAATCACGGTAAGGATATCTGTTATTCAATGTCTATACTTAAAACCTATCTTAATAGGATTTCATCCTGGACAATAATATCGAAGGGAAAATACAGTCTTGTTGAAAAATAGAATTTTAACGTAAAAAATAATGACTCATCCCCACCATATCCGTGAATCAGCATGTGAAGTGCAGGTTCACAATCCATGTTGTTATAATAGTAATGATTCAGATAGTCAGAGGGGATCATTCAGTTTCCCTGTGTCGTTGAGTGAAAAATATCAATGAACGCAACAGGAGACATACAGCCATTTCTGGCTTGATGATTTTATCTTGGAGAGATTTCTAACCTTTTCTCTGCTTGGATTCCGTACTTTTTACCATCGAGTGCCATAGTCAGAGTCTCTCAAGAACAAAGAAGCACTGTCTGGATACGGAATGGCAGAACACGGCTTTTTGCAGAGAACCTGATACAGCGCACGATACTTCGGGAAGGATGCTGACAATACCCATCGATACTGAATACGGATAATAGCGCAGCGCTGAAATCACAGACGTAGCAAATATCTTCATGGCATCAGCGACCTTGGCATCCGTCATGTAGTCATTTTGCTCAGATAGAGGCTCTACCGACAAAAATACACTATTAGTGTAAAACGAAAACGGGCTAGCCTGAGCTAACCCGTTGAATTTTTTGGCGGAGGAGTAGAGATTCGAACTCTAGAACACTTTCGCGTCGCCGGTTTTCAAGACCGGTGCCTTCAACCACTCGGCCACTCCTCCGCAATGACGCGCACTATAAACAGTATGCCGCGTATTGTAAAGCCAGGTTGCAATCAATTGCTTAAAAAATAGATGATAAACCGTTGAAAGTATAGAAAACAGACAATTTTATCCTGTATAGGCCTATTTCACACCACTACGCAGAATACGTCATAACCACACCACTGCCGGACACTTTTATCTCGTCTCTGTCTGTCTATTTTTCGCCGTGTCCTTTATCGTAAGAGTCATTTGATACCCACATTTTTATTTGCGAGACAACGATGACCTACCGAGTAATTGCACTTGATCTTGATGGTACGCTGCTAAACCAACAGAAAAAAATCCTCCCTGAATCGCTGACTGCACTCGCGCTGGCTCGCCAGCAAGGCATAAAAGTCATGATCGTCACCGGACGTCACCATTCGGCAATCCACCCTTTTTATCAAGGGTTGCAGTTGGATACGCCCGCCATCTGCTGTAACGGCACCTATGTCTATGATTACCAGCAGGGCCAAGCGTCACATACCAATCCACTTTCTGTCGATCAGGCAAAAAATGTCATTACGCTGCTAGAAGAATTTGATATTCATGGGTTGATGTATGCCGATGACGACATGTATTACCAGTATCCTACCGGGCATGTGGTTCACACGCTGGCATGGGCTTCTACCCTGCCGGAGCCACAGCGCCCACGTTTCGCGCAGGTGGAGAATCTGGTGCGACAGACGGAGGCCTCTCACGCCATCTGGAAATTCGCCACCACACATGTCGATGTCCCTACGCTGAACTGTTTCGCTGCAGAAGTGGAAAAACAGCTTGGACTGGCCTGTGAGTGGTCATGGCAAGATCAGGTGGATATCGCCCAAACGGGCAACAGCAAAGGCAAGCTGCTTGAGCAATGGCTTGGCGAACAAGGTATTAGCATGAAAGATGTCGTGGCATTCGGTGATAACTTTAATGATATCAGCATGCTGGAAAGCGTGGGGTTGGGTGTAGCCATGGGCAATAGTGCCGACGAGATCAAGGCGCGTGCCGATCTGGTGATTGGCAGTAATGAAGAACCCAGCATCGCGAACGTCATTCGAACCCGCATTCTGGCATAGCTGGCAATGCCGTAATCAGCCGAGCGAGTCAGGAGCTTGTCTCGCTTGCCTGATTACTGACTTTTATACGGTCTTACCGCGCGTTGCCCAGCCCCTGTCATAGGTAAACGCCCGCTCCCAGCAATTCTTGCTGTTCATGGGTAAACCGGAATCTCTGGCCTTACGCGTTTTATCTTCACTCGCGCTCGGAAAACGGAAGCGTTAAAGAATTCAAGAAAACGCGGCACAGGAGGTTTATCAAGCAGATATTCGGATAAGCGACATCATGTTAGCCGGGAATACATGTTTATGCCGTAATCGATACGCTCTTAATTTGCGCATAGAGTGTTTGCCCAGAATGAAGCGCGAGATCGTCCCGTGCCCACGGCGTGATGCGGGACCACAGCGTCTGCTGGCCGACCGCAAGCTTTACTTCAACTTGTCCGTCTACATCAAGATATTCCACGACACAAGCACACAGTACATTACGGATACTACTTTTTTCCGACGGCTCTAATACCAGAGAAACATCGGCGGCATTCACGCGAATGCGCAATGGCGCGTCCTGCGGCAACGCAACTTTTCCGACCCACACTTGCTGGTCGCCTAATGCCAGCGCCGTCATCGCGTAATGCTCATGCTGAGCCAGCACACGTACGCTTAGAATACTGCTCTGTTCATCTTTCGGTAACCAAGGCCGCAATGCACTGCTGGCCCACACCTCTTCCAGTCGCCCCTGCGCCTTCACTTTGCCTTTATCGAGCACGACAACATGATCGGCTAACCGGACAATTTCTTCCAGACTGTGACTGACATACAGGATTGGAATCTTGACCTCTTTCGCCAGCCGTTCCAGGTATGGCAACAGCTCGCGCTTTCTGGGCAGATCCAGCGACGCCAACGGTTCATCCATGAGTAGCAGTTCCGGCGCAGTCAGCAAGGCTCGACCAATCGCAACACGCTGTTTTTCTCCACCAGACAGCGTCAGCGGATAGCGAGTCAGTAAATGTTCAATCCCCAGTAAATTGACGATATCATCGAACTGCGATGCCATTGCTTCTGCCATACCGTAGCGCAAATTACCGCGCACACGATAATGTGGAAACAGGCGTGCATCCTGAAATACATAACCGATGTGTCGTTTTTCTGGTGGAAGGAAAATGTGTTGTTGTGTATCCACCAGCACATGATTATTGAGCACAATCCGCCCGTGATCAGGCCGCGTCAGGCCAACAACAGCGTTGATCAACGACGTTTTCCCGGCCCCCGACACACCAAAAATAGCGGTTATACCGTTTGCAGGTAGTTCAGACTGAACGCAAAGTTCGAGGCTGCCCAACTGTTGTTGAAAATCAAGTTGCAGCATTATCCCCCCAACCGCTTGCGGCTCCAGTTTGTTAGCCACTCCGATGCCAACAACGCAGCTAGCGACAAAACAATCGCAATCACACACAACCTTGCGGCATCCGCCTCCGCACCGGGCGTTTCAATCAAGGTATACATCGCCAGTGGAATAGTTCGGGTTTCGCCGGGGATATTAGATACAAACGTAATGGTCGCGCCAAACTCACCAAGAGAGCGAGCAAACGCCAATACGGTTCCAACCACAATCCCAGGGAAAGAGAGCGGTAATGTGATGGTGAAAAAGACACGCCAGGGCGTGGCGCCCAGTGTGCGGGCAGCTTGTTCCAAATGCGTATCAACGGCGTCCAGCGACAGCCGGATCGCCCGAACCATCAGTGGAAACGCGACAATCGCTGACGCTAATGCGGCACCGCGCCAGCTAAAACTAAAACTGAAGCCGAACCAGTCATAGAGCCAGGAGCCAATGACGCCACGTCTTCCCATCGCCACCAGCAACAGATAGCCGATGACCACGGGCGGTAAGACCAATGGCAAATGGATGATGCTATCCAGCAGCGATTTACCGGGAAACCGACAGCGCACCAAAATCCACGCCATCAGTATCCCAAACGGCAAGCTGCATGCCACAGCCACAACGGAAACTTTGAGGCTCAGCTCAACCGCTTGCCATTCATAATCACTCAGCATCATTAACGCGGCGAGAAACCATAACGTTTAAATACAGCAGCGGCTTCTGGCGTTTTCAGGTAGTCATAAAAACCGGTAACCGCAGGGTTTTTATGCTCTTTGATTATCGCCATCGGATATTCGACCGGCTTGTGGCTCGTGACCGGGAACGTGCCAATGACCTTAACCTTGTCGCTGGCAACCGCGTCAGAACCATACACAATACCCAGCGGCGCTTCTTCACGCTCTACCAGCGCCATGGCTGCACGCACGTTGTTGGCTCGCGCCATCAACGGAGAGAGTTCATCCCAGGCTTTCAGATTCTGTAACGCTTCTTTGGCATAAATCCCGGCAGGAACATGATCCGGGTCGCCAACGGCCAGACGTCCACCTTTTAACAGGTTTTTCCAGTCAGTTTTATCGTCAATGTTAATTGCTTTCTGCGCACTCGTCTTTGGCGCAATGACCACCAGCTCATTGCCCAACAGCGTATAACGCGTAGCAGTATCCATCAGGTTTTTATCCTGCGCGTAGTCCATCCACTGCTGGTCAGCGGAGATGAACATATCGGCAGGCGCACCTTGTTCAATCTGGCGTGCCAGCGTTGAAGATGAGGCGTAAGACGCCACGACAGCGACATTTTTCTCTTTCTGATATTGCGTAGCAATGTCTTGCAACGCATTCGTCAGCGATGCCGCGGCAAACACCGTGACTTTATCTTCTGCCACCGCGGGCAACGCCATTCCTGCACTGAGGGTCAGTGCGGCAAACCATTTCAACCATTGCTGCTTCATTCTTGTCTCCTGACAATTATCGTTGTGTAAATAATGATATAACGAATCATAAAGCAGTGTCATGCGCTTTAAAGAGGTAGATGTCGAGGGGTAGAAAAAGAAATGTCCGGCAAAAAAGCCGGACATCAGAATAGAACAGGAGCGCGAATCAGTGCTGATTCTTTGCGCGCTGCCCGTCGGAATGACCAATGCGAGACAACACGTTAAACACTTCGCCCAAGCAATAAATCGCCCCCATGATAATCACCATCATCACAGGAACCATGGCAACTGCAAACAGCAGGCTCTTCAACAACTCCAACATGCTTACCTCACTTATTGCAACGGTTACCGCAACTGTAGCCCACTGAGTGCGCTATTTTACTGTAAACCGCGATCGTCATTATTGCCACGTAGTCTACCGCAGTCATAGAAAATAGTGCGTCTATTTGTGCGATTTGCCCCTGATGAAAAAAATAGCGACAATACAGAGAATTAAACTCACCGACGGTGCCTTCACTATGCAGGCTGAAATTCTTCTCACCCTGAAACTTCAACAGCGTTTATTCGCCGACCCACGGCGGATCGAGTTACTTAAGCAAATTCGTCATACCGGTTCAATTAGTCAGGGAGCCAAACTGGCGGGGATTAGCTATAAAAGCGCCTGGGATGCCATCAATGAGATGAATCAGTTGGCCGAGCAGACTATCGTCGAACGCATGACCGGCGGCAAAGGCGGCGGCGGCGCACAACTCACCCGCTATGGCGAACGGCTTCTCCAACTGTACAATTTGCTCGCGCAGATTCAGCAAAAAGCCTTTGATGTATTACAGGAAGACGGGCTGCCGTTGGACAGTCTGCTGGCAGCCATCTCGCGTTTTTCCCTGCAAACCAGTGCACGTAACCAGTTTTTTGGAACGGTACTCGCACGCGGTGAAGAACAGGTACAACAACATCTGGATATTTTACTCGCCGATGGTACAACAACCATCAGCGCACTGATTACGCAACAAAGCGCCGAGCGTCTGCAATTGCAGAAAGGCAAAGAGGTGCTGGCGCTGATTAAAGCACCGTGGATCGACGTCTACGCAGCCACATCTGCTCCCCCTGTCGTCGATAACCTCTTGTCAGGACAAATTCAGACCATTCAACACGGCGTGGAGAACAGCGAAATTCTGATTACGCTTACTGGGGGAGAAACCCTATGCGCCATGGTGCCGAATACCTTGCTTGCACAGCAAAAGTTACAGCAGGGAACGGACGTGAAGGCCTGTTTTAACGCCGACCGGGTCATCATCGCCACACTGTGCTAATACCGCTGGAGTGCCGTAGGCCACTGACGAAGGATAAAAGATGTCATTGTTGAAAATCACGCAGGGGTTGTTTCGTCTCAACGATACCCGCATGCTGCGGCTGGACGAACTGACGCTTGAACAAAATCAATGCTGGGCCTTTGTCGGAGCCAACGGAAGCGGCAAGTCAGCACTGGCGCGTGCGCTATCCGGCGAATTACCGCTATTACATGGTGAGAAAATAACAGGATTCCAATGCCCTGTTCGTGTGTCGTTTGAACAACTACAAAAACTGGTTTCCGACGAATGGCAACGCAATAACACCGACCTGCTGAGTGAAGGCGAAGAAGATACCGGCCGCACGACGGCAGAAGTGATTCAGGATAGCCTTAACGATCCCACGCGTTGCCAGCAGTTGGCACACCAGTTTGGTATTGCGCATTTGCTGGAGCGTCGTTTCAAGTACCTTTCTACAGGGGAAACACGTAAGGCAATGCTGTGTCAGGCGTTGATGCCTGAGCCTGACCTGCTGATCCTTGATGAACCTTTCGACGGGCTGGATGTGGCCTCTCGCCAACAGCTTGCCGATGAACTGCGGAAACTGGCAGGCACGGGTTATACGCTGGTACTCATACTGAACCGCTTTAACGACATTCCTGATTTTATCAACCATGTTGGTGTCTTGGCAGACTGTACGCTGACTCGCCTCGGCGAGCGCGAAACGATCCTCTCTGAAGCCCTGGTGGCTCAGCTCGCGTTTAGCGAAAAACTGTCGGGCAGTTCGTTGCCTGAGCCTGAAGATCCGCAGCGCTATATCACGCTTCCCGCTGACGAGGCACGTATTCAATTGCGTAACGGCGTGGTGCAATACAACGATCGCCCGATTCTGCATGCACTGACATGGGAAGTCTTACCCGGCCAGCATTGGCAGATTGTTGGCCCCAATGGCGCGGGGAAATCGACGTTGCTCAGCCTGATTACCGGCGATCATCCCCAAGGCTACAGCAACGACCTCACGCTGTTTGGCCGCAAACGCGGCAGCGGGGAAACCATCTGGGATATCAAGCGCCACATTGGCTATGTCAGCAGCAGTTTCCATCTGGATTACCGCGTCAGTACCAGCGTGCGTAATGTGATCCTGTCTGGTTTCTTTGATTCTATTGGGATTTATCAGGCCGTTTCTGACCGTCAACGTTATCTGACCGAACAGTGGCTCACGCTACTTGGGCTGCATGGCGCTATCGCCGATACCCCGTTTCAGTCGCTCTCCTGGGGTCAACAGCGCCTAACGCTGATTGCTCGTGCGTTAGTCAAACACCCAGCCCTGCTCATTCTGGATGAACCGCTACAGGGACTTGATCCGCTTAATCGCCAATTGGTGCGCCGCTGGCTGGATATCTTGATTGGCGAGGGCGAAACGCAGCTACTTTTTGTCTCTCATCACGCCGAAGATGCACCTGAGTGCATCACGCATCGGCTCACTTTCGTTCCGCACCATGACATTTATCGCTACCAGATCGATGAGTTATGTCAATAATGCCGGAAAATTAAAATGATAACGTTACCACACAATAAAGTGTGGGGAACAAAGCCAAGTTCATTTACACTGTAATCTACGCTTTATTATATTTATTTGTGAAAAAACCATCGATAACAGAGGCAAATTCTCGCTGTAGATCACCTTTTCCAGCATCCAGCCATGTTATTTTGCAGCATTGCAACAAAAGAGGTCTATTATGAACGTTCTCGTCACAGGTGGTAGCGGTTACATAGGAAGTCATACTTGCGTACAACTGCTGGCTGCCGGGCACTCTCCCGTCATTCTCGATAATTTATGCAACAGCAAGGCCAGCGTTGTTAAAACCATTACGCGTCTAACCGATAAAACGCCCGTTTTTTATCAGGGAGATATCCGCGACAGCGCCCTGCTGGACGAGATCTTTACTACGCATTCGATTGATTCCGTCATCCACTTTGCTGGCTTAAAAGCCGTTGGGGAATCCGTGCGTGAGCCGCTGAGCTACTATGACAATAACGTCTACGGCACGCTGGTGCTGGTAGAAGCGATGAAAAAGGCAGGCGTGAAAAACCTGATTTTTAGCTCCTCAGCTACCGTCTATGGTGATCAACCGCACACGCCCTATCAGGAAAGTTTTCCGACCGGACACCCTGCCAGCCCCTATGGTCGCAGCAAACTGATGGTGGAGCAGATCCTGCAAGACTTACAGCATGCAGAACCGGACTGGAGCATTACACTGCTGCGTTATTTCAACCCGGTTGGCGCACATCCATCGGGTGAGATGGGAGAAGATCCACAGGGCGTTCCCAATAACCTGATGCCTTATATCGCTCAGGTTGCTGTAGGGCGTCGCGACTCGCTGGCGATTTTCGGCAATGACTACCCTACCGTTGACGGCACGGGCGTACGAGATTACATCCACGTCGTCGATCTGGCTGACGGTCATATCGCCGCCATGAACACCCTGCAAAATCGGGCTGGCGTACACATTTACAATCTGGGTGCTGGTATAGGCTACAGTGTATTGCAGGTTGTTGAAGCCTTTAGTCAGGCCTGTGGCAAGCCACTGCCTCACCATTTTGCCCCGCGTCGTCAGGGTGATTTGCCGGCATACTGGGCGGATGCCGAACGAGCCGCAAAAGATCTCAACTGGCGAGTCACACGCTCACTGCAAGAAATGGCGCAGGACACCTGGCGCTGGCAATCCAATCACCCCAATGGGTACGAAGAAGCGTGATGATATTTTGAGAGATCAATCGGGGAAAGTGAAGCAGGGTTGGGGCTGACTCCTGCTGTCTTTCCCCTGCCCGACCTCTCTCTGCCAACCCTCTCTACCCATCGGACATCTACAGGAGCAAGTCATGTTGAATGAAAGTATGAGCACGCTGGCACCAGATGGCCAGCCGTTTCAATTAACGACCTTGCAGAATCAGGCAGGCATGCGCGTATGCCTGATGGACTGGGGCGCAACCTGGCTGTCCTGTAAACTGCCTTTGCCAGAAGGGGAGGTTCGCGAAGTGCTGCTGGGTTGCGCATCACCCGAACAGTATCCACAGCAAAGTGCCTATCTCGGCGCATCGATTGGCCGCTATGCTAACCGCATAGCCAAAGCAACATTTAACCGAGGATCCGAAACTTTTCATCTGACGCCAAACCAAAACGAACACCAGTTACACGGTGGTCCAGAAGGCTTTCATGCCCGCCGCTGGATAATTACCAGTCAGGATGCCACACAGGTAACTTATCAGTTGCACTCACCGGATGGCGATCAAGGTTATCCTGGTCACCTTAACGTACAGGTGACCTACGCGCTGACTGAACATAACTCGTTGGAAATCTCGTATCAGGCAACCGTAGAGAAAGACTGCCCCGTCTGTCTGACTAACCACGCGTATTTCAACCTCGATGGTGATTTGACTGACGTACGTAAACACCAGTTACAACTGTTTGCTGATTACTATTTACCGGTCAATAGCTCGGGCATTCCTAACGCCGAACTGACGGAGGTCAGCGCGACAGGAATGGATTTTCTCCAGCCAAAAACGCTGGAAGCGGATTTCCTGCGCGACAGCGATCAAATGGCGGTCGGCGGTTACGATCACGCTTATTTATTGCATCGCACCTGCGGTTCCAGCGAAAGCCCGGCCGCCAATCTGTGGTCATCGGATGGTCGCGTGCTGATGAGCGTCTTTACCAGCGCCCCAGCCTTACAGCTCTACAGCGGCAACTTTCTGGCCGGAACGCCTTCACGCGACGGTGGTAAGTATGAAAACTATGCCGGTGTGGCACTGGAAAGTGAATTCCTGCCGGACAGCCCGAATCATCCAGACTGGCCGCAACCCGATTGCTGGTTGAAACCGGGGAACGTCTATCGGTCGGATACCACGTACCAGTTTCTCGTACAGTAACCGAACAGCAAAAGATAATTAACCCATTGATAACATTGGCAGATAGCTATCTGCCAATTTACAGCGCGACTTTACAAAACTATGCCATTCCCCACTTGCCCCTTCCCAGTTCAGACGCTTACACTGCCGTAACGCCCAGAAAGGAAATGCCATGTCCTCCTTATCACGGTCTCCATTATTCATTCATCATCTGCGCCATAAAGGCAGATGGGGATGGCTATTGGCGCTGTGCTGGCTTTTCCTGAATGCGCAACTGGCTATCGCAGGTCATCAATGCGATATGACGTTCAGCCAGATCTCCCCCGCTCTTCAGCATCAGGCACATCTACAACAGGCTGACGTTCAGTCGGTATCGTCTCACACTCATCATGCAGCTAACGTGTCTTACGCCGCCGACCAGCAAACGCCGCTATGTGAAAAGCACTGCGTGCCGGATAGCATCAAGCAAGATAACGGTTCGCTGGCATTATTAGCGCTACCGGTCAGCGGTGAGTTGGTAGTAGCGGATAACCCCGTCATGCTTAATCAGGCATGCGACGCCTGGTTCTCTCCTCCCGCTGCTGGCCCTCCGGCTGAGATCCGTTTCTGTCGATTCAGAGAATAACCCAAGCAATTGATAACTCCTGCGCCATCGAGCGTAACGCCTTGTTTATCAGTTTTTTTTATTGGGATTATTGTTATGCGTATCACTAACATAGTTATGATCAGCAGCCTGATTTTTTCTGTTTCTTCTATCCCCTTTCCCGTGTGGGCAAACGAGCACCAGCATCACGCGATGGTGCATACCAATCCCCCTGCGACCACTACCGCCGTGTATCACACTACCGGGATGGTTAAGCAGTGGAATGCCGACAGCGTGACGCTCTCTCACGCCCCGGTTGACGCCCTAAAATGGCCTGCGATGACGATGGCATTCACGCTGCCATCCCGTGGCGAAATCACGCCGCTCCCGGTTAACACGCCCGTTGCGTTCAGCTTTATCCAGAACGACAGCGGCTACATTCTGACCGCGATTACCCCACAGCAGCCTTAACCGGAGCACATCATGAATTTATCCACACACGACGCCGCGCGCGCGTGTCTGGCGATGCTACTGTGGCTGCCTGCCGCCGTCTTTGCGGCAGATCTGAGTCTTGAACAGGCCTTACAGGTGGCGGAACGTTATTCCGCCGATCTCTCGGCCAATCAACACCAGATCAACGCGCTACAGAACATGGCCGACTCCGCCACACAACTTCCCGATCCCAAATTGAAATTTGGTGTCGAAAATGTGCCTCTGGGCGGCAACAGCGGCAGTCGACTTACACGGGAAGGGATGACGATGCAACGTATCGGCGTCATGCAAACGTACGTCAGTAGCCGTAAGCGCGATAGTAAAGCACAGGCTATTCGGGTCGAAGCCGACACCCTGCAAAGCAATAGCGAAAGTATTCGCGCTCGCCTGCAACGGGAAACGGCACAAGCATGGCTGGATCTGGCGCTTTCCCAGAAGGCGTTGAGTGAGGTCACGGCGCTGGTCAACGAAAGCCAACGACAGATCGCCTCGCAAAAAGCGAGTGTGGCGGCGGGCAGTGAAGCCAGTAGCGTACTGGATGCTCGTCTGACGCTGGCAGCCATGCAGGACAAGCAAGCCGATGCTGAGCGGGATACCCGTATCGCGCATGCCCGACTGGTTCAGCTTACCGGCATTGCAGATATCAACGTGTACGGCGAGCTTCCCCGCTTTGAGCGGTTACCCGCCTCACCGGACGTGTTAAGTCATGCGATTCACCAGCACCCAGAAATGCAGCAGGCGCAGCGTGAAGCCGAACTGGCTCAGGCTCGCTCCGCACAGTCAGCCGTTGCCGCCATCCCCAATGTCGATGTTGAAGTCTATTACGCGAAACGTGGCGATGATTACGATGACATGGCGGGCATGATGGTAACCGTCGATCTGCCGCTGTTCAAATCCAAACGTCAGGATAAGGACTATGCCGCTGACGTCTCACGCAGCATGGAAGCCCGCGACAGAGTATTACTCACCGAGCGAGAACATCAGGCGCAACTCAACACGCTAATCGCGCAATATCAAGCGGCCCAGTCACGCTGGCAGCGCCAGAGCAACGAGATTCTCCCGCTACAACAGCAGCGCATCAAACTGATTCAGGCTCAGTATCAATCCGGCAGCAGCACGCTTTCTGCGGTACTGGATGCCCGCCGGGCGCTGCTAGAAAGCCGGATAGCGGTTCAGGATACCGCTCGGGAGATGGCGCAATATTGGGCCGCCATCCGCTATCTGACACCACAAGGAAGCCCTACACGATGAGCACAATCGTCATGAAAAAAGCACGCCTGTTGAGTCTGATGACGCTGGCTATTCTCAGCGCAGGTGGCGTGGGCTATCTGGTTGGCCAACAGCAAACGCCGCACTCGCCTTCTACCGTAGAACCCAAACGTGCGGTTCTCTATTGGTACGATCCGATGGTGCCGGATAAACGCTTCGACAAACCGGGGAAATCGCCTTTTATGGAGATGGAACTGGTTCCCCGCTACGCCGATGAAGCACAAAATGACGGCGGCGTCACCGTCAGCGCCCGTCAGCAGCAAAATCTTGGTGTTCGCACCGCCCGTGCAGAAATGCGCGAGCTTGCAGACCGCAGCACAGGTTATGGCACCGTCGCACTCAACGAGCGTGGATTGCGCACGCTCGTCGCGCCCAGTGGTGGGATTGTCGAGAAACTCACGGTCAATGCCCTGCAACAGCAGGTGAAAAAAGGCGAAACGCTGGCCATCTTGTGGAACCCAACCTGGGCGGCGGCGCAACGCGAATATCTGGCAGTACGGCAGTTAGGTGACGACATACTGACCCAATCCGCCCGCCAGCGGCTGGCGCTGTTATTCATGCCGGACACGATTATTCGGCAGGTCGAGCGTAGCGGCAAGCCGCAAGACAGGATTACGATTACCGCACCAGAAAACGGCTACGTGAATAAGCTGGAGGTACGGCAAGGTATGCAGTTAAGCCCTGCTCAGCCATTATTCGAACTTGCCAGCCTGAATCCGGTTTGGGTCGATGTTGATTACCCCGAGTCACAGGCGGCACAACTCACTCTCGGCAGCGACATCATCGCCACCAGCCGTGCCTGGCCGGGCAACACTTTCCATGGAAAAATCAGCGAACTGCTGCCCGTGTTGGATAGCACTACGCGCACGTTAAAAGCGCGTATCGTGCTGGATAACCCGCAACAGCAGCTTAAACCCGGCATGTACCTGACCGTGCAGTTTTCTCACGCTCAGACACAATCGCGTCTGGCGATCCCGCAAGAAGCGCTGTTAATCAGCGGTAGCCAGAATCGGGTCTTGCTAAGCGATGGCAACGGCCATTTCACCCCGCGTAACGTGACTGCGGGCGCGTCACTGGGCGACTGGGTAGAAATCATCGAGGGCTTGAAAGCGGGCGACAGCGTGGTCACCTCCGGTCAGTTCCTGATTGATTCCGAAGCCAGCCTGCGCAGCGCCTTGCCGCAATTTGCTGCGGATTCATCAGCAGCACCTTCTGCGTCAGTCGGTTATCAAACTCAGGGGATCATCAGAGCAATAAACGACAATCAGGTCACCATCGAACATGAAGCCGTTCCGGCACTAAACTGGTCGCCAATGACGATGGATTTCACACTGCCAGCGTCAGGGCTGCCGCAGGGTGTGGGAATCAGCAGCACGATCAGCTTTCAGTTCAACATGGACGACAACGGGATTCATGTTCTGCATTTTTTACCCATTGACGATCCGCATGCCGGACACGGAGGTCACCCATGATCGCCTACGTGATTCGCTGGTCGCTCAATAATCGTTTGCTGGTTTTACTGGCGGCGCTATTCATGGCGGTGTGGGGCCTGCTTTCCCTACAAAAAACACCGCTGGATGCGCTACCCGATCTATCTGACGTGCAGGTTATCATTCGTGTCAGCTATCCAGGTAAAGCGCCGCAAGTGGTAGAAAACCAGGTGACCTACCCGTTGACCACCACCATGCTTTCCGTGCCGGGAGCCAAAACAGTACGAGGCTTTTCCATGTTCGGCGATGCCTACGTTTATGTCTTGTTTGAAGATGGCACCGATCCTTACTGGGCGCGATCCCGCGTGCTGGAATACCTCAGTCAGGTGCAATCCAGCCTGCCCGCCGAGGCTAAAACGTCGCTCGGCCCGGATGCGACGGGCGTCGGCTGGATCTACGAATACGCGCTGGTCGATCGCAGCGGCCAATACAGTCTGGCCGACCTGCGCGGCTTTCAGGACTGGCTGCTGAAATATGAGCTAAAAACCGTGCCAGACGTGGCCGAAGTTGCCAGCGTGGGCGGCATGGTCAAGCAGTATCAGATTGTCGTCGATCCAGAACGCATGCGAACGCAGGGCATCACCCATCAGCAGATTGTCAGTGCCGTACAGGCGGCAAATCAGGAAAATGGCGGTTCGGTGCTGGAATTAGGCGAAGCGGAATACATGGTGCGCACCACTGGCTACCTGAAAACGGCACAAGACTTTAACCACGTAGTGATTACCACCCGCAACGGTATTCCCGTGCTGTTGCAGGATGTGGCGACGCTCAGAGAAGGGCCGGAGATGCGACGCGGCATCGCCGAACTGAACGGAGAAGGTGAAGTCGCGGGCGGCATTATCGTGCTGCGCTATGGTAAAAATGCGCTGAATACGCTGCATGCCGTCAAAGCGCGGTTACAGGACATACAAAAAAGCCTGCCAGCGGGCGTTGAGATCGTGCCAACCTACGATCGTTCACAGTTGATAGAGCACGCTATCGATACGCTGAGCTTCAAACTGTTAGAGGAATTTGTCGTCGTCTCGGTCATCTGCGCCCTGTTTCTATTCCACTTCCGCTCGGCGCTGGTGGCAATCATCAGCCTGCCGCTGGGGATTTTGGGAGCGTTTATCATCATGCGCTATCAGGGCGTTAACGCGAATATCATGTCGCTGGGCGGAATCGCGATTGCCATCGGCGCAATGGTGGATGCCGCGATTGTGATGATAGAAAACATGCATAAAGTCATTGAACAATGGCGGCATGAAAACCCCGGCAAGCAGCCGCAGAATAATCAATGGTGGCAGTTAGCAGAACGGGCTGCGATGGAAGTCGGCCCCGCGCTGTTTTGCAGCCTGCTGATCATTACGCTGTCGTTTGTGCCGGTGTTCTCGCTGGAGGCACAGGAAGGCCGTATGTTTTCACCGCTGGCTTTTACCAAAACCTATGCCATGGCCGTCGCCGCCGGATTAGGGATTACGCTGGTTCCGGTCTTAATGGGGTATTTCGTTCGCGGTAACATTCCCGATGAACAGGCAAATCCGATTAATCGTTGGCTCATTGCCCTTTATCACCCGGTGCTGCAAAAAGTCTTGAGCTATCCAAAGACCACCCTGCTGGTTTCCGGCCTGCTGTTGCTGCTCACACTCTTCCCGCTCAGCCGTCTGGGAAGCGAATTTATGCCGCCGCTGGATGAGGGCGACCTGCTGTATATGCCCTCCACTCTGCCCGGCATCTCGGTACGTGAAGCCGGTCGACTGCTGCAACAAACGGATCGGTTGATTAAAACCGTGCCGGAAGTCGAATCCGTTTTCGGTAAAGCAGGACGTGCCGAAACGGCAACCGATCCCGCCCCTCTCACCATGCTGGAAAGCACGATCCGGTTGAAACCGCGCGACCAGTGGCGTGAAAGCATGACTATGGACAAGCTAGTGGCAGAATTGGATCGCACCGTCAGCCTGCCGGGCATCGCCAACGTATGGGTGCCGCCGATCCGCAATCGGCTGGACATGCTGGCAACCGGCATCAAAAGCCCGGTAGGCATTAAAGTTAACGGCAATAACCTGGCAGACATCGAGCGCACCGCCGAGCAAATTGAACAGGTAGTCAAACAGGTTCCAGGTGTAACCTCGGCGCTGGCGGAACGGCTGGCGGGCGGGCGCTATATCGATATTGATATCGACCGTCAGCGCGCCGCACGCTACGGAGTGTCCGTCGAGGAGCTTCAGTCGGTCGTCACAACACTCATCGGCGGGCAAAATATCGGAGAAACCATTGAAGGCCGTCAGCGTTATCCCATCAACATCCGCTATCCGCGTGAATTACGCGATTCGCTACAAACGTTGCGTGACCTGCCCATCGTGACGGCAAACGGTAGCAGAGTGACGCTGGCAGAACTGGCTGATATTCGCGTCACTGAAGGGCCACCTATGCTGAAAAGCGAAAACAGTCGCCTGTCAGACTGGATTTACGTCGATCTGCGCGGTCGCGATCTGAAATCTGCCGTTGAAGACATGCAGCAAGCCGTCGCCCAACAGATCACGCTGCCGCAAGGGGTTTCGTTGAGCTGGTCCGGTCAGTTTGAGTATCTGGAACGCGCCACGGAAAAAATGAAAATTGTTATCCCCTTTACGCTACTGATCATTTTTGTGCTGCTGTATGTCACCTTCAACCGCATCAAAGATGCCTTGCTGATTATGGCAACGCTCCCCTTCGCGCTCATTGGCGGCGTCTGGCTGCTCTATATCCTTGGCTATAATCTTTCTGTCGCGGGTGCGGTGGGCTTTATTACACTGGCGGGCGTCTCCGCAGAATTTGGCGTCATCATGCTGCTGTACCTCAACCACGCGGTAGAAAAACACCGGGTGGCAGGCCAGGCGCTGTCGCACCAGCAGTTGATGGATGCTATCCATGAAGGGGCGGTTTTACGTGTACGACCGAAAATGATGACCGTAGCAACGATTATGGCAGGGCTGCTTCCCATTATGTGGGGCGGCGGCAGCGGATCTGAAATCATGCAGCGCATTGCCGCGCCGATGATAGGCGGGATGGTGAGTGCCCCGCTACTGTCGATGCTGGTGATCCCTGCGGTTTATTTGTTATTGCACAAGAAGGAATCCGGTTGGCTGAAACGGTAAAGCCAGAGCGTGATTTTACGCAAATAACCGGCGGATAAATCACGCTTGCCATCGACTATCGATTGCCGATAACCGTTCTCCCCCCCTATAATGAAATCAGTTATCACAGAAATCTTAGGATAGGAAGGAGTTTAGCTATGGCTGTAACTAAGCTGGTACTGGTAAGACACGGTGAGAGCCAGTGGAACAACGAAAACCGCTTCACAGGCTGGTACGATGTCGATCTGTCCGACAAAGGCCGTTCAGAAGCCAAAGCCGCAGGTCAGCTACTGAAAGACGAAGGTTTTGCCTTTGATTTCGCGTATACCTCCGTGCTGAAACGTGCCATTCATACACTGTGGAACGTACTGGACGAGCTGGATCAAGCCTGGTTGCCAGTGGAGAAATCCTGGAAACTGAATGAGCGCCACTACGGTGCGTTACAGGGGCTGAACAAAGCCGAAACCGCCGAGAAATACGGTGACGAGCAGGTTAAACAATGGCGTCGTGGTTTCGCGATTACGCCTCCAGAGTTGACACGCGATGACGAACGTTTCCCTGGCCACGATCCGCGTTATGCTGCGCTGAGCGACAAAGAGCTGCCGCTGACTGAAAGTCTGGCGCTGACCATCGAACGTGTTGTGCCTTACTGGAATGAAACCATCCTGCCACGCATTAAGAGCGGTGAACGCGTTATCATCGCGGCTCACGGTAACTCCCTGCGTGCGCTGGTGAAATACCTGGACAACATGGGCGAAGACGAAATTCTGGAACTGAATATCCCAACGGGCGTGCCGTTGGTGTATGAGTTCGACGAGAACTTCAAACCAATCAAACGTTACTATCTGGGCAACGCAGACGAAATCGCTGCAAAAGCTGCCGCAGTAGCGAATCAGGGTAAAGCGAAGTAATTTACCGCTGAATGAGAAAACCCGGCCTGTGCCGGGTTTTCTATGCGCGTGATTCAACGTACTTCCTGACCAATTATCGCAAGCGACGTTGAAAGCGTTTCTATGACGTACCCACTAGCACGCCATTCTCCGTTACTTACTACGGCGTTCACGTACCGCAGACGCTAACTGACGCAGCAGGGATTCGGTATCTTCCCAGCCGATACAAGCATCCGTGACGCTACGGCCATAAACCAGTGGCTCACCGCTTTCCAGACTCTGGTTCCCTTCAACCAGATGGCTTTCCACCATTACGCCCATAATCGCGTTGTCGCCCTGAGCGATCTGCCCACAGACATCAGTACAGACATCCATCTGCTTTTTAAACTGCTTGCTGCTGTTCGCATGGCTGAAATCGATCATCACCTGTGGTGCCAGACCGGCTTTTTCCAGCCCCATTTTCACGTCTTTAACGTGCTCAGCGCTATAGTTCGGCGTTTTGCCGCCGCGCAGAATAATGTGGCAATCGTTGTTACCGCTGGTGTTAACGATAGCCGAATGACCCCATTTGGTGACAGACAGGAAGCAGTGTGGCGCGCTGGCAGCGTTGATCGCATCAATCGCGACTTTGATCGTACCGTCGGTGCCGTTTTTAAAGCCGACCGGACATGACAGGCCGGAGGCCAATTCACGGTGCACCTGAGACTCCGTCGTACGCGCCCCGATAGCGCCCCAACTCATCAGATCCGCCATGTATTGCGGGGTGATCATATCCAGAAATTCACCCGCAGCCGGCAAACCGATATCGTTAATTTCCAGCAGTAGTTGGCGCGCAATACGCAAGCCGTCATTGATCTGGAAGCTGTTATCCATGTGCGGATCGTTGATTAAGCCTTTCCAGCCAATCGTGGTACGTGGTTTTTCAAAATAAACCCGCATCACTACTTCCAGATCGGCACTCAGCTCGTTGCGCAGCGTCAGCAGGCGCGCGGCATACTCTTTCGCCGCTTTCGTGTCGTGAATCGAGCAAGGACCAATCACCACCAATAAGCGATCGTCATTGCCGTTAAGAATTTTGTGGATGGCTGTACGCGCAAACGATACCGTTTCTGCGGCCTTCTCCGTGGCTGGAAACTTTTCTAGCAAAGCAACCGGCGGCAAAAGTTCATTAATTTCTTTAATTCTTAAATCATCATTTTGGTAATTCATAAATAAATCCATCGGTTCCGAAACGGTATATTAGCCCCATCTAATACGCGCCATCCCGCCTGTATGAGTGGCCTGAGAAACGGGATGTTTCATATTGAAGATTGATTATTATATGTCAAGCTGCTGTTATCAGGGCGCTGAAATCAGCGGGATTTACGCGATCAAATGCTCTAAGATGCCGTATCCGTCCTATTTTCACCAGAAAATAGCTCAACCGGTAAAGCACAGAATAGGTTTCCACTGTAGATTTCAGTAAGGTGAGATGAAATCGCCATTCAGGGCGATCGATGGCAGGTCGGCGAACAACCGATGATGGCCTCTGCGCTTTTCATCATGGAAGCCATGATGCAGAAGGCCATCACCATGCGCATTACGTTCTGATTACATGCCGTTTGAAGGCGTGCTGGCACGATTTTCCCGCGCGCTCTTAATCCACAGCCAGGAGCCATTCAGGGCAATCAGCGTCAGGATCGCGTATTCTACCGCCATCGCGTATACCCCCTGATAAGCAAAAATCACCACGCTGATTACATCAATGACCACCCACAGCAGCCAATTCTCGACGTATTTACGCGTCATCAGAATCATTGCCACAATCGACAGCACCATCATGGTGGAATCCCAGAAGGGAAACGCGTCCGGCTGGAGGTTCGGCATTTGTACCATCAAGCCTAATCCCTGCAAACCAGAAACGGCGATGCGCGTCAGCACAGCAAATACTGCGTCAATATAGAATGTCATGAAACCAATCGCGATCACGCTGGCCACCGACCAGCCAATCAGCTTTTGTAACGGTAGCCAGCGAATACGCAATTCCACTTCCTGCGAATCCGTCTTGCGCGTCCAGGCGTACCAACCATAAATATTGGCAACAAAGAAGAAAATTTGCAGCAGCAGACTGGCGTAAAGTTGAATCTGGAAAAAAATCACGGCAAACAGCGTGACGTTAATCACCCCAAACAGATAGTTAATGGTTTTTTCCTGGCTCGCGAACCAGATACACAGCAGGCCAAACAGCGTACCTATCGCCTCAATCCAGGAAAGGGCGTAGCCCCCTTCCCCTAAAGGGATATGAATTAAAATATTGCTGGTACTCAAAAAATCCATCTCACCACCCTGTCTCAATGATTGTAAAAAGTCTCTATTAAGATGCCCAGAAGCCCCGTCAGGCATTCCCTTTCACACGCAATTTTAGCGACGCCGCAAAATCTAGCATGCGATTCAGCGGGATTAGCGCGCCTTCTCGCAGGGAAGCATCAACCTGAATCTCATGAGCATTACCACCTTGTTCCAAACCGTTAGCAATCGCCTCCAGTCCATTCATTGCCATCCATGGGCAGTGAGCGCAACTGCGGCAGGTTGCTCCTTCCCCCGCTGTCGGCGCTTCCAGCAATGTTTTCTCCGGGCAAGACTGCTGCATTTTGTAGAAAATACCGCGATCGGTCGCCACAATCAGCTCGCGCTGCGGCAGCGTTTTCGCCGCCTGAATCAGTTGGCTGGTTGATCCCACAGCATCCGCCATCTCTACCACACTCTGAGGCGATTCTGGATGTACCAAAATGGCCGCATCCGGGTGCAGAATTTTCATGTGCTTGAGCGCCTGCGTTTTAAATTCGTCATGCACAATGCACGCGCCTTGCCAGCACAAAACATCCGCACCGGTCTGCTTTTGGACATAGCTTCCCAGATGACGGTCCGGCGCCCAGATAATTTTTTCTCCCAGACTATCCAAATGTTCAATCAGTTCCACAGCGATACTGGAGGTGACTACCCAATCGGCACGGGCTTTTACCGCCGCAGAAGTATTGGCATAAACGACAACCGTTCGATCTGGGTGTGCGTCGCAGAAACGGCTGAACTCATCGACAGGGCAACCGAGATCGAGCGAGCATTCAGCCGCCAGCGTAGGCATCAGAATCGTCTTTTCCGGGTTGAGTATCTTGGCGGTTTCCCCCATAAAGCGAACCCCAGCCACTAGCAGCGTCGATGCTGAATGGGTGCTGCCAAATCGCGCCATTTCCAGCGAATCTGCCACGCAGCCGCCGGTTTCTTCTGCCAGCGCCTGAATTTCAGGATCGGTATAATAATGCGCGACCATAACGGCGTTTCTTTCCCGTAACAGCGTTTTTATCCTGCTACGGTAGTGCTGTTTCGCCTCAGCAGACAAGGGTCGCGGCTTCGGCGGAAACGGATAAATGGTTTCATTGCTATCAAAAAGGATGCTCATTATGGATTTCCGCGATGACAACTCGGGTTACCCCCTGATACGGATTCATCACCAGCACCAAGGGGTTTTCTATCCTAAACAAAATACCGAAAACACGGCCTGAAGTCGCGGTTTTTTTTCTAGAATACCGACAATCTGTTTAATATGCTTAAAAAGCGATAAAGATTTAAGCAAAAAAACGATGCCAGTACAGCGAGATGGGAATAACCAGGACTAAAGCAGGAAGGAAGTTAACCACCGCAAATGATTTTATCTGTGCGATCCGCAGTCCTACCGCAATCATGATAATCCCGCCACATGCAGAAAAATCGCCCATCGTAACCTCGGTCATAAAGGGCATAATCAATTTGGCGGAGAAGAACAATAGCATCTGGACAATCATCTGCGGTATCGCAATCGACATCACGGCAAGGCCGAGCGTGATGGAAAAAATCAGCGCGGTGAAGATATCCAAGGTCGATTTGATGATCAGCAGTTGATAATCGCCAGTTAGCCCTTCCGTTAACGCACCAACCACACCGGTGCCGCTGGCACAAAACAGGACAATTAATGCAGTAAAATTCTGAGTGTAAACATCCTGCGGTAAACGGTGCTCCTGTGCAGGCAAAACGTGATTTAACCCTTTCTGGATCATCGTACCAGCCCACTGCACGCCAGATTCCATACGTAGCAACTCACCTAGCGCCACACCAATCACGATAGCCAACGCCACCGCAGGCAACTGCTGGACTTTAACAACCAGCGTGATACCCATGGCAATCGACACCATCGCAAACGCGGGGGGCAGGCCATCCTGCAAACGCTGAGGGATAAAACGACGTAAAGCAATGCCCAGACCACTACCAATCAAGATAGCGCCACCATTAATCAACGGACCAATCATATATCTTCCTAAACAGGGCTACGCACACTGCCCTGTGGCAATGATTCCCTTGCTCGATAGGATCAGAAAATCGTCCCGGACGGGCTGTAGAGGGATAAAACACCTAATATACCGCAAAGCCTTAACAAGCAGAAAACGATAATGGGTTTTATCTCACCGACACGACACGTGCGATATATGATTTAAAATGAATTTATTCGAGGAAGGAAATTTATTGCCGAAGTGGTGGGTCGTGCAGGATGACTCGGCCTTCGGCCTCGCCCCTGCGGGGTCAACGCTAACGCGTTGCTGTCTCGCTTCGCTCGGCTCGAACCTGAGCGCAGGTTCTCACCCACACGACACGAGCTATATGCTATTTAAAATGAAATTATTTGAGAAAGGAAATCTACTGCTGGGAGTGGTGGGTCGTGCAGGATTCGAACCTGCGACCAATTGATTAAAAGTCAACTGCTCTACCGACTGAGCTAACGACCCGCAATGCGGAACTGCTTTGATACTTGCTGCTCTTGAAATTGGTGGGTCGTGCAGGATTACTCGTCCTACGGACTCGCCCTTCGGGCCCACGCTTTCGCGTTGTTCAAAATCGATACTGCCGATTTTGTCGAACCTTATGGTTCTCATCCTTCACGATTCAAAACCAACTATCATAGTTGAAATTGGTGGGTCGTGCAGGATTCGAACCTGCGACCAATTGATTAAAAGTCAACTGCTCTACCGACTGAGCTAACGACCCAATTTCATGCTGCTTTAGCGTCTTACTGTTTGCCTTGGCAACGGCGGCACATATTACTGATTTAAATTTTCAGCGCAACCTATTTTCTTAAAAAACTGTTTAATTGCTTACTCTTAAGACGCCAAGGCACAAAAATCGCTCATGATGGGCGATTTTTGTGCCAATTAAGACAAAATCACGAGGCAGATAAACGCTTCTGTGCCTGCTTTGCACTTTCTGTATTGGGGTACATTTTTACAACTTGCTGGTAAACGGCCTTAGCTTTATCAGCCTGACCCTTTTCCTGCATGATCACCCCAACCTTCAGCAATGCCTCGGCACTTTTAGGTGACTTGGGATAATTTTTGACAACACTGGCGAAATAATACGCCGCGTCGTCTTTTTTCCCCTTGTTGTAATTCAACTGACCAAGCCAATAGTTGGCATTAGGCTGATACGTTGAATCCGGGTACTTCTTGACGAATGCCTGAAATGCGCTGATAGCCTGATCGTACTGTTTTTTCTCCAGCACGAGTGCAACAGCGGCATTGTAATCCGTATTCGCATCACCCGTACTGGCCGGTGCCGCCGTATTGGCGGCACCGGTATCAGTACCCGCAGCAGAGGCAGGTGCGCCGTCTGTCGTCGGTGTAGAAGAGGATTGCGAACTTAATCCATCAATCTGCTGATAGATCTGCTTCTGCCGTTCAACAACCTGATTCAACTGATACTGACTTTCCTGGATCTGCCCTCGGAGACTGTCAATATCACGTTGGGTATCAGAGAGCTGTTGTTGAAGTTGAGTTAAAAGCTGACTGTGAGCGTTAGAGATACGCTCCAATTGAGTGACACGGTCTTCGACCGAGCCTGAGCCGACATTACTGATTGGCGCTTGGGCAGTAGCGGCCCAGGGGACCGCTACGCCAACCAGTAACGACAGACCCAACAGGTGACGTCTGAAGTTACTGCTCATGCGATTCTCTTAATATACCAGAACGGCACGACGGTTTTTGGCATACGCCGCTTCGTCATGACCGAGAACGGCTGGTTTCTCTTTACCGTAAGAAACGATAGAGATCTGATCGGAAGAAACGCCTTTACCTTGCAGGTACATTTGTACCGCATTGGCACGACGCTCACCCAGAGCGATGTTGTATTCTGGCGTACCACGTTCGTCAGCATGACCTTCGATAGTCACTTTGTAAGACGGGTTGCTACGCAGGAATGCAGCGTGTGCGTCCAGCATCTGAGCGAATTCAGAGCTAACATCGTACTTGTCCAGACCGAAATAAACGATGTTGTTACGCTGTAATTCTTGCATCTGCAAACGAGCTTGCTCAGAAGAAGACATGTTACCGCCGTCCATCATGCCGTTGCTGCCAGCGCCCATGGAAGATTGGTCATTGTCCGCATTCTTGTTGGAGCTACAAGCGGCCACTGCCAGTACCGGCAGAGCCAACATCAGGCCTTTCAGCACTTTATTGAATTGCATTTCTTTGTCCTTTGACGAGTTTATTGTACATATCTGTACTTATAGATACGGCGACCAGGCAGGGAATTTAACCTGTCCATCAGTAGCCGGAAGACGCGCTTTGAAACGTCCATCTGTCGAAACCAACTGTAGCACTGATCCCAGTCCTTGTTTGGAGCTGTAGATCACCATCGTGCCATTCGGTGCGATACTTGGCGTTTCGTCCAGGAACGTGTCCGTTAATACTTGTACGGCACCCGTTACCAGATCCAGCTTGGAAATATGTTGCGCTCCACCATTAGAGCCAACCGTTACCAAAAATTTCCCGTCGGCGCTCACATCAGAGTCCTGATTCTGAGAACCTTCCCAGGTCAGACGTTGTGGCGCACCGCCGTTAGCATTAACTTTATAAACCTGAGGACGCCCAGCCTGATCTGAAGTATAGGCTAAGGTCTGGCTGTCAGGGAACCAGGTTGGTTCGGTGTTGTTGCTGCGACCGTCAGTCACCTGGCTGATCTGCCCGGATCCCAGATTCATCACATACAGGTTCAGGCTACCGCTTTTAGAGAGCGCGAACGCCAGTTTGCTACCATCAGGTGAGAAAGAAGGCGCGCCGTTGTGACGAGGGAAAGAAGCGACCTGACGAATCGCACCATTTGCCAGCGTTTGGATAACCAGAGCAGAACGACCACTTTCAAACGTAACATAGGCAAGTTTGCTGCCGTCAGCAGACCAGGCCGGAGACATCAGGGGCTGTGGTGAGCGGTGCACAACAAATTGGTTATAGCCGTCATAGTCTGCAACGCGCAGTTCATAAGGGAACTGCCCGCCGTTGGTCTGCACAACGTAAGCAATACGGGTGCGGAAGGCACCTTTGATACCACTCAGTTTTTCAAACACTTCATCACTGGCCGTGTGTGCAGCATAGCGCAACCACTGCTTGGTCACTTTGAACTGGTTCTGCGCCAAAACGCTACCCGGGTTACCCGAGGTATCAACCAGTTGGTAAGAAACCAGATAGCTGCCATCGGCACTCGGTTGAACCTGCCCAACAACAACCGCATCAATGCCCAGTGCCGTCCAGGCGGCAGGCGTCACTTCAGATGCCGTTGCGGGCTGTTGCGGCATGCGGTTTGCGTCGATCGGATTGAATTTGCCACTGTTACGCAAATCAGCTCCCACAATACCGCCTACGTCTTCTGGTGCCGCGCCGGCCCCCGCCCACTTGAACGGAACAACGCCGATAGGACGTGCAGAATCAACCCCTTGGGTAATCTCTATACGTACTTCCGCGTGCAGAACCGCGGCCCACAGCATTAAAAAGCCTACTGCAACTTTTAGTACTTGCTTCATCTCATCTCCCTTATCCAGACGCGAAGTCTACGATAAATTAGCAGAATTTTAACAAAAACAAACCAATGTCAACAAAACAACATAACCTGGTTTATTTACCATCGTAATAATCTTAAATCTATTGGGTAAACAGCCCGGTTACTGCGGTTTAAAGTCTATCGGCGCGTTTTTGAAAGCCTCATAAACATCTGTACTCGGTGGCTTCGGTATTCTGGCTTGTTTGGCAGCCGCAATCGCCGCCTGACATAACGCCGGATCGCCCCCTTCAGCAGTGACATCAATCAGCAGACCATCTGGCGCCAGTTTAATCCGTAATGTACAGGTACGCCCTTTGTAAAGCTGCCAGTCATAAAACTTGCTCTGAATGGCTGAACGCACCTGGCTACCATAACTATCCAGCGCCGCACCAGATGCACCGCTCTTCTTATTGTTACCCGCGCCCGCAGGCGCGCCACCGCCGGACTTCGGCGCATTTTTCGATGAAGACAGCCCGCCCAGTAAATCATCAACAGCACTTTCCTGCTTAGCCGCCTCTGCCGCTGCTTTCTTTTTATCATCTGCGGCTTTCTTCGCCGCTGCGGCTGCTTCTGCTTTCTTAGCAGCATCAGCTTCCGCCTTTTGTTTTGCGGCTTCAGCCGCTGCTTTTTGTTTAGCCTGCTCTGCTTCTGCGGCGGCCTTTGCGGCCTCTGCTTTAGCCGCTTCTGCTGCCTTCTGCTTGGCGGCTTCAGCGGCTTTTTCTTTCGCCTCTTCTTCCGCCTGTTTCTTAGCAGCAGCGGCCGCAGCAGCTTGTTTCTTCGCCTCGTCTTCCGCTTTCTTTCTGGCATCCGCCGCCGCTTTCGCCTGCTGTTCAGCTTCTGCCTTCGCTTTTGCAGCGGCGGCTTCGGCTTGCTTCTGCTGTTCTTTCGCCTGCTGTGCAGCCGCTTCAGACTGCTTACGTTGTTCAGCCTGTTCCTGAGCCTGCTTTTTCGCTTCTTCCTGCGCTTGCAGGCGCTCTTTTTCCAGCTCTTTCAGACGTTGCTGTTCAGCCGCTTGCTTCTGCTGGAGCTCTTCAGCCTGCCGTTCAGCCTGCTTTTGACGCAGTTGTTCAGAACGTTTCGCATCGGTCTGTTGCTGCTGTTGACGATTATACTGCTCCACCACAGCACTAGGATCGACCATTACGGCATCAATGGACGAGCCTCCACCGCCTCCGCTGGCATCCATCGTTTGCGTCGACGAACTCCAGAGCAGCAAAGCAATCAGTATGATGTGCAAAACGGCCGAAATAATAACGGCACGTTTCAGCTTATCGTTTTGTTCGTTTGCCTTTAACACAAGCGATTCCCAAAAACAGTGTTGCCAGAAATAGGCTTAACGATCATTACCGTGATGCACTCATTTAAATCGGTTGCGTCATCAATCCAACGGATTTCACGCCAGCCTGATGCAACAAATTCAACGCTTTAATGATCTCATCATAAGGAACATCCTTCGCGCCACCAATCAAAAAGACCGTCTTGGGATTGGTTGACAGCCGTGATTGCGCTTCAGCAACCACCTGCTCTGCCGGAAGCTGTTCCATACGGTTTTGCTCAACAACCAGGCTGTATTGCCCTATGCCTGAAACTTCTACGATCACGGGTGGATTGTCGTTGCTGGAGACCGTTTTTGAGTCGGTCGCATCAGGCAGATCCACCTCAACGCTCTGCGTGATAATCGGCGCTGTCGCCATAAAAATCAGCAACAACACCAACAGCACGTCCAGTAGCGGAACGATGTTGATCTCGGATTTCAGCTCACGACGGCCTCTGCGTACTCGTGCCATGATCCCCCCTGATTACTTGCTGTTATCGCTGGAGAACGCCTGACGGTGCAGGATCGCGATGAACTCTTCTGTAAAGTTGTCGTAGTTCTGCTCCAGTTTGCCCACCCGCAGGCTAAGGCGGTTATACGCCATGACCGCAGGGATCGCTGCAAACAGGCCGATTGCCGTGGCAATCAAGGCTTCGGCAATACCTGGGGCAACCATTTGTAACGTTGCCTGCTTCACTGCGCCCAGCGCGATGAAAGCGTGCATGATCCCCCAAACTGTCCCGAACAGGCCAATATACGGGCTGATAGATCCTACTGTGCCCAAAAAGGGAATATGCGTTTCCAGCGTTTCCAATTCGCGATTCATTGAAATGCGCATTGCGCGGGACGCGCCTTCTACCACGGCTTCTGGCGCATGGCTGTTCGCACGATGCAACCGCGCAAATTCTTTGAAACCTGAATGGAAGATTTGTTCAGTACCCGTCAGGTTATCACGACGTCCCTGACTTTCCTGATAGAGACGCGACAGCTCGATGCCTGACCAAAATTTGTCTTCGAACGCCTCAGCCTCGCGCGTCGCCGCGTTCAAAATTCGGGTACGTTGAATAATGATCGCCCAGGAAGCGATAGAAAAACAGATTAAAATCAGCATGATTAGTTTGACCAGAAGGCTTGCCTTCAGGAACAAATCAAAAACGTTCATGTCAGTCACTGCTTGAACTCCGCGACAATAGACTTAGGAAGCGCAATTGGCTTCATTTGATGTGGATCGATGCATGCGATCAAAACTTCAGCATGGCTTAGCAGGGTGCCATGAGCATTGAGAATACGCTGTGCGAAAGTCAGAGAAGCGCCACGCAGCGAAATAATTTCGCTTTGCACCTCCAGCATGTCGTCGAGGCGAGCAGGAGCAAGATACTCCACCGTCATCCGACGAACCGCAAACGCGACATGCTCACTTAGCAAGGCTTGCTGGTGAAAGTTGCGCTCACGCAACGCTTCAGTCCTTGCCCTTTCATAAAAGGCAACATAGCGTGCATGGTAAACAACACCACCTGCGTCGGTGTCTTCAAAATAGACTCGAACTGGCCAGCGAAACAACGAATTACTCACTCTACATCCCAGTAATGCATTAAACCTCGCTACTATACGCAAGAGAAATGAGGTTTGGAATGGATTGTGACAGAGGAAATAAAATAATTATGGGCTGCAAGCAACCCATAACTAAATGGAATAGGAGACTAATTTAGCCGAAGAAATAGTACAATCCTGCGCACAGGATCACAAAGGCAGGAAATGGTGCAAAAAACGCACGCCAGAACAGGTGATGTGGACGGAAACCCACGCCGTGAACTACGCCAGCACAAACAGCCCAAATCAACAGCAGCCCCTGCCAAACCGCAAGTTCACTGGTACGCGCCGCAAAGCGCGCCGGATCCCAGAACACACAGCCCGCCAGCAGCAACGCCATGATGAGGGAAAGAGCCCTTATCGGGCTCTTATCCATCCGGCGATAGAGTTTATCGACCAGATCACTCATTGCTTATCTTCTTCAGCCACTTTGCTTGCCTCACTCTGCTCAAGTGCCAGGGCGGTAATAATCCCCAGTGAGCAAGCAAGAAGCGTTCCGAGTATCCAGGCAAAATACCACATAAATTAAGCTCCTTACTTAGTACAGTGAGTGAGTGTTTTGCTCAATCTGCTCTTTGGTAATGCGACCGAACATCTTGTAGTAGCACCATGCGGTATAAGAAAGCACGATAGGAACGAAAATAATCGCAACGACAGTCATCACTTTCAGCGTCAGCAGGCTTGATGTCGCATCCCATATCGTCAAACTGACGTTAGGCACAGTCACTGACGGCATGATGAACGGGAACATGGCAATCCCGGCAGTCAGAATCACACACGCGATAGTCAGAGAAGAGAACAGGAATGCCCATGCGCCTTTCTCTGCGCGTGCCATAAGGGTAGTCAGTACAGGCAGTACTACGCCCAGCGCAGGAATAGCCCACAAGATCGGATGGTTATTGAAGTTGATCAACCAGGCTCCGGCCTGATGAGCGACTTCCTTACGCAGTGGGTTAGATTCAGCAGCGGTGTTAATCGCCGATGTCACTACATAACCATCAATACCGTAAACTACCCACACGCCAGCCAGAGCAAATGCTACCATCATTACCAACGCGGAAATCTGCGCGGCAGATTTGGAACGCACATGCAGATCGCCCGTGGTTCGCATCATCAGGTAGGTCGCCCCCTGAGCAAGAATCATCGTCAGACTCACCACACCCGCCAACAGACCAAACGGATTCAGCAGTTGGAAGAAGTTTCCGGTGTAGTACAGACGCAGATATTCATCGACATGGAACGGCACACCTTGCAACAGGTTGCCAAACGCCACGCCAATCACAACCGGCGGGACAAAGCTACCGATGAAGATGCCCCAATCCCACATGCCACGCCAGCGTGGATCTTCAATTTTCGAGCGATAATCGAAACCGACAGGACGAAAAAACAGCGAGGCCAACACCAGGATCATCGCCACATAAAAACCGGAAAACGCAGCGGCGTAAACCATCGGCCAGGCGGCAAACAACGCACCGCCAGCGGTGATTAACCACACCTGGTTACCGTCCCAGTGCGGCGCAATACTGTTAATCATGACACGGCGTTCGGTATCACCCCGCCCCATCAGGCGCACCAGAATACCCACGCCCATGTCAAAACCATCGGTGATAGCGAAGCCAATCAGCAAAATACCGATCAACAGCCACCAGATAAAACGTAAGACTTCATATTCAAACATAGTGGACTCCTGTTTACCGTGCTTCCTGCGCAGCCGCTATAGGTTGTTCAAAATGGTAGCGCCCTGTTCTCAGGCTGCTCGGCCCCAGACGCGCGTATTTGAACATCAGATACATCTCTGCGACCAGGAAGAGCGTATACAGACCACAGATCAACGCCATTGAAAACAGGATATCCCCTGCTGTCAGTGATGACGTGGCAACTGCCGTTGGCAGAATCTCACCGATGGCCCAAGGTTGACGGCCATATTCAGCCACAAACCAGCCTGCTTCGATAGCAATCCACGGCAGCGGAATACCATACAGTGCAACGCGATGCAGCCAGCGTTTTTGACCAATTTTGCCACGCAGAACAGTCCAGAAAGACAGGCCGATGATCAACAGCATCAAAATGCCGCAGCCCACCATGATACGGAAAGAGAAGTACAGCGGCGCAACACGCGGGATAGAGTCTTTAACCGCCTGTTGAATCTGCGTTTCTGTCGCATCAGCGACTTTCGGCGTATAGCGTTTCAGCAACAGACCATAGCCCAGATCCTGCTTAGACTGGTTGAACGCTTCTTTTACTGCCGGATCGGTATTGCCAGCGCGTAACTCCTCCAGCAAGTGGTAAGCCTTCATACCATTGCGAATACGCACTTCATGCATCACCATCAGTTCTTTCAGACCGGTGACTTCTTTGTCAGTAGAACGGGTAGCGATTATACCCAGAGCATAAGGAATCTTGATGGCATAGTTATTTTCCATCGTATCCTGGTTCGGGATGCCGATCAGCGTAAAGGATGCCGGCGCGGGTTGTGTTTCCCATTCGGCTTCAATGGCTGCCAGTTTGGTTTTCTGTACGTCGCCCATTTCATAGCCGGATTCATCACCCAGTACGATAACGGACAAGACAGAAGCCATACCGAAACTTGCGGCGATAGCGAATGAACGCTTGGCAAATGCAATATCGCGACCCTTCAGCAAATAATAAGAGCTGATACCCAGAATGAACATCGCGCCCGTACAGTAGCCGGCTGCCACCGTGTGAACGAATTTCACCTGAGCAACCGGGTTCAGCACCAGATCGGCGAAGCTCACCATTTCCATACGCATAGTTTCGAAGTTGAAATCCGATGCGATGGGGTTTTGCATCCAGCCGTTGGCAACCAGAATCCACAGTGCAGAGAAGTTAGAACCCAGTGCAACCAGCCAGGTAACGGCCATATGCTGCACTTTTCCTAAACGATCCCAGCCGAAGAAGAACAAGCCAACAAAGGTCGATTCGAGGAAGAATGCCATCAGGCCTTCAATAGCCAGCGGCGCACCGAAAATATCCCCGACGTAGTGAGAGAAATATGACCAGTTGGTCCCGAATTGAAACTCCATAGTCAATCCGGTAGCGACCCCCAGTGCGAAGTTAATAGCGAATAACTTGCCCCAGAACTTGGTCATATCTTTATAGATTTGTTTGCCGGACAGCACATATACCGTTTCCATAATCGCCAACAAAAACGCCATCCCCAGCGTTAATGGTACGAATAGAAAATGGTACATTGCAGTTAAGGCAAACTGTAAACGTGACAGTTCGACTACATCAAACATTTTGACTCCTTGCTCCTCGCAGGAAGGGATTAGCTTGCAAACGCTGACAAGCCGCCAAACATCCGGCCATTACACCCAAAAAGAACACAACAAGAATTGCTTTCACACAAGCCATAACAAACGCCAGAGATAGCGTTCACCAGGGCAATCGCCCCGACAGCAAGTTCAAGATAAATAACAAGTAATACAAATCGCGTACCCCAGAAGGAGGTAACTGTATATTACGCTTGTAATCCCCTACAATAAATAGGTTTTTACGTGACACAGACTAGGTTTTTGGCTTCACATCAACTTTCCAACTAAACGCTGGGGAAGGCGATAATTGACCTCGCGCAATTTAAGCCTATTTCAGAAATTATATCCAGAGGCGTTTTTTGATCTAAAACAATTTAACGTTTTTTTCGTGATTAGTGCGTTGCATTAATTTCTTTATTACACCTATTGTTAATGTAATGTGACTTTTAGGTTTAATTAAAATTAACTCAGCAATATAATTTTTACTTTCCATTATCGATTATTCACATGATTTTTTATCTTCTATTGGCGTCAACGTTTTCGTTTTTCTTACGGGCAAAAGCGCCGCATTTTTTATCAAATTTCAGGTGAATTTCCCTTGTACGTCCCTCCTGAGTATAGCCTGCTGGCTACGCCACATGCCAAAGCGGAGGCCAAAAGGCCTCCGCTTACCGGTATCCGCAATAAAACGTCGATTACATCTTCGCTTTCATGCGTTCAATGGCCTTATCGTAAACGGTATTACTTTTCTGGCTTCTCGCAAGCTCATAATGCTGAAGTGCGTCGCGGAATTGCCCTGCATTTTCGTAGATTTTTGCGATGTTGTAGTACGAACTGGCACGCGTGGTTGCTGCGTTGCTACCATTCGCTAGCGCAATCGCCTTACGGTTGGCCCAAATCGCTTCGGCAATATTGCCCCGCTTGTGATAAACCAGCCCCAGGTTGCTGTATGCCTGACCAAATGTACTATCCTGATCGATCGCGGCCAGGAACAGCGATGTGGCCTGCTCTAACTCACCGCGTCCATAGGCAGCTTCGCCGTCACGGTTGAGCGTTTTTGCCAGCGTAGAATTTCCCGTAACGGATGTATCTGCAGTAAGCGCCGTTTGCGTTGAATTCAGTACCGCTGGCAAAGCGTCAACGCCTGAATTCACTTGCCTGAAATCGGTTCCGGTGACACTGTTGATATCCTCAAAATCACCGTTAGGGTTAAGGCGGAAAACCGTCCAGATATTCCCCGACTTATTCAATGGAACGGAATACGTTCGCACCAGTGAACTCCCGACATAAACAAATACTTTAGCCCTGCTTGCCGAAAGCGCTAATGAATTAACGCTATTTTGGTTCGAATAATCCTGAACGGCATAAATATAACTTTCGCCTAAGTGCTTTTTATCAATGGTGATCGTTTCCGGACCAAAGCTATCGGTGTCATCAACATCAAGATTAGCATCGCGTCCATTTTTATGACTGAAATAAATATGATTATCCGAATAAATAAGGTGGGAATCCAAATCGGAAGGTGTTTCACCCCAGCTTAATACGATCCGCATGCCATCCAGATTTTTCATTACTGGGCTAATCGCATAGGTCATTCCATCACATGGGCATTTAACCACCAGATCGGAATATCCCTCTTTTTTAATAATCAGCAAGCTATCCTGATCGACATCGAACGGCACGTTGAGTGCCGCGCGGCCTGTGACATCAGAGCGTGCGGTCACGGACTGTGCACCGTTCTTCTGTATAATAACAGCGGCATCATCAATTTTTTTATCTTTTACTGTCGCACTTAGCACTTCGATATTAATAGACTGCGCGCTGGCCGCACAGGTAAATGCAGATAATGCCAAGATCAGCGCTTTTATATTTCCTTTCACACAACATCCCCTTAAGGCAAATTAATTAATCATTCCCTGCTCATATGAACTCAATGAGATAATCATCATTTCTGCTTATCACTAATTGCCCTTTTAGGCGCACGAATTATCCAATAAATCCCTAAAAAAGTCATGCGTAATTCAATTGCGCCGATTGGCCTCAGCGTCAAATTTGAACAAAAAAAGCCACCCGAAGGTGGCCTGCGTATTTAATTGAATAACCGATTAACGCGCTAATATCGCTTTTACAGCATCACCGATATCCGCCAGACTGCGAACAGTTTTAACACCTGCCGCTTCTAACGCTGCAAATTTATCGTCAGCCGTCCCTTTACCACCCGCGATGATTGCACCAGCGTGACCCATACGTTTGCCTTTCGGCGCCGTCACACCCGCGATATAACCAACAACGGGTTTCGTCACATGCTCTTTAATGTACGCCGCCGCTTCTTCTTCCGCTGTACCGCCGATTTCACCGATCATCACGATGGCCTCTGTCTGCGGATCCTGTTCAAACAGCTTCAGAATATCGATGAAGTTAGAGCCAGGGATCGGGTCGCCGCCGATACCAACACAGCTAGACTGACCCAAGCCGGCATCGGTCGTTTGCTTCACCGCTTCATACGTCAGCGTGCCAGAACGAGAAACAATACCCACTTTACCCGGCAGGTGGATATGACCCGGCATGATCCCGATCTTGCACTCGCCCGGCGTGATCACGCCTGGACAGTTTGGACCGATCATCCGCACGCCGCTCTGGTCAAGTTTCACTTTCACCGTCAGCATATCCAGCGTCGGGATACCTTCGGTGATACAGATAATCAGTTCGATACCAGCGTCAATCGCTTCCAGAATAGAGTCTTTACAGAACGGTGCAGGAACGTAAATAACAGAGGCGGTTGCGCCTGTCGCTTCTACCGCTTCACGCACCGTATTAAATACGGGCAGCCCCAAATGTTCTGTGCCGCCTTTACCCGGCGTCACGCCCCCCACCATTTGCGTACCGTAAGCAAGCGCTTGCTCAGAGTGGAATGTCCCCTGACTACCGGTAAAACCCTGACAGATCACTTTGGTATTTTTATTAATCAGAATGGACATTATTTCCCCTCCACGGCTGCGACAACCTGCTGAGCAGCACCTGTCAGACTGGTCGCGGCGATGATATTCAGGCCGCTATCCGCCAGTTTCTTGGCACCCAGCTCCGCATTGTTTCCTTCCAGACGTACCACAACCGGTACGTTAACGCCCACTTCGGCGACCGCGCCGATGATGCCATCAGCGATCAAATCGCAGCGCACGATGCCACCAAAGATGTTAACAAACACAGCTTTTACCTTATCATCAGACAGGATAATTTTGAACGCTTCCGTCACACGTTCTTTCGTCGCGCCGCCGCCGACATCAAGGAAGTTCGCAGGAGAACCACCGTGCAGCTTCACAATATCCATCGTGCCCATCGCCAGACCGGCACCGTTCACCATGCAGCCGATGTTGCCGTCCAGCGCGACATAGTTCAGCTCCCACTGCGCCGCATGCGCCTCACGGGAATCTTCCTGGCTTGGGTCACGCATTTCACGTAACTCAGGCTGACGGAACAGCGCGTTGCCATCCGCCCCCAGTTTGCCATCCAGACACACCAAGTCGCCCTGCTTGGTGATAACCAGCGGGTTGATCTCGACCAGCGCCAGATCTCGCTCAAGGAACAGCGTCGCCAGCCCCATGAAGATCTTGGTGAACTGAGCCACTTGCTTACCGCTCAAGCCCAGTTTAAAGGCCAGCTCACGCCCCTGATAAGGTTGCGGGCCGACCAGTGGATCGATCGCCGCTTTATGAATCAGCTCCGGCGTCTCTTCCGCCACTTTTTCAATTTCTACGCCACCTTCGGTGGATGCCATGAACACCACGCGGCGCGAGCCACGGTCAACAACCGCGCCCAGATAAAGCTCTTTGTCGATATCCGTTGCCGCTTCAACCAGAATTTGATGAACCGGCTGACCCTGCGCATCCGTTTGATAAGTCACCAGCTTTTTACCCAGCCAGTTTTCAGCAAAAGCGCGAATATCTTCTTTATTACTCACGACCTTAACGCCGCCTGCTTTACCGCGACCGCCTGCGTGAACCTGACATTTGACGACCCACGGCCCCGCGCCAATCTTGGACGCAGCTTCTTCCGCTTCACGCGGAGTGGTACAGGCATAGCCGGTCGGTGCCGGTAAACCATATCGAGCAAAGAGTTGTTTTGCCTGATACTCGTGTAAATTCATGATGTTCTATCCATTTAGGTTTGGAGATAAGTCGGCAGACGGTTTTTCATTACCGAGTCTTTTGGTAGAGAAAAGCGCCAATAACTCTCTGATATATTTGGATAACGCCGCTGAGATAACACGGCATGCATAGCACTTAATCGGGTACACCGTTTTGGGCGGAAACCGTCAGGGTCATCCGCCCAAAAGGAATGTGTCTGTCTGTCGGACTAGACGTCTAACAGCAGACGCGCTGGATCTTCCAGCATCTCTTTCACCGTCACCAGGAAGCCAACGGACTCACGGCCGTCAATCAAGCGGTGATCGTAAGACAGCGCCAGATACATCATCGGCAGAATAACCACCTGACCATCCACCGCCATTGGGCGATCTTTAATGGCATGCATGCCCAGAATCGCACTCTGCGGCGGGTTGATGATCGGGGTGGACATCAGAGAACCAAAGACACCGCCGTTGGTAATCGTGAAGTTACCACCCAGCAATTCTTCCACCGTCAGTTTGCCGTCACGGCCTTTCACTGCCAGATCTTTGATACGTTTCTCGATATCGGCCATCCCCAACGCATCCACATCGCGCAGCACTGGCGTTACCAGACCACGCGGAGTAGACACCGCAATGCTCACATCGAAATAGTTGTGATAAACCACATCTTCGCCATCAATGGAGGCATTCACTTCTGGGTAGCGCTTCAGCGCTTCAACTACGGCTTTGATGTAGAAGGACATGAAGCCCAGACGCACACCGTGGCGTTTCTCAAACGCCTCACCGTACTGCTTGCGCAGATCCATGATAGGTTGCATGTTGATTTCATTGAACGTCGTCAACATCGCCGTGCTGTTTTTCGCTTCCAGCAGACGTTCTGCAACGCGCTTACGCAGACGCGTCATCGGTACACGTTTTTCACTGCGCGCCCCCAATGCTGGAGCCGGAGAAGCCGCCGGTGCCTCAGACTTAGCCGCTGCTTTGCCAGGCTCTTTCTTCTGCGCCGCCAAATGCTTATCGACGTCTTCACGGGTAATTCGGCCACCAACGCCGCTGCCTTGAATCGCAGACGCATCGAGATCGTGCTCTGCAATCAGGCGACGGATCGCCGGGCTAAGCGCATCGCTGCTCTCTTCTTCCAACCCAGCGGTATGACGCTGTGCGGGTGTCGATTCTTTGCTCTGTGACTTCTCGCTGGTTTCTTTGCCAGAACTGTCGCCACGACGGATGCGGCCCAGCAGTTGGCGAGACGTGACCGTTGCGCCTTCCTCTTCCAGCACCGCATCCAGAATGCCTGCTTCAGAGGCTGGCACTTCCAGTACAACTTTGTCAGTTTCAATTTCAACCAGTACTTCATCGCGCTGAACGCTATCGCCTGGTTTTTTATGCCAGGTAGCAACAGTGGCGTCAGCGACGGATTCAGGCAGGTCGGGTACAAGAATATCTACGCTACTCATTATCTATCCTTTTATTTAATCAACGTTCAGCGCGTCATCGACCAGATCTTGCTGTTGTTTCTGGTGTACGGACATATAGCCAACGGCGGGTGATGCAGACGCCGGGCGTCCTGCGTAACGTAAAGAAGCCCCAAACGGAATCACTTCACGGAAATGGTGCTGACTGCAATACCAGGCTCCCTGATTCAGCGGCTCTTCCTGACACCACACGAAATCATGAACATGGGCAAACGGTTCCAGTGCCGCTTGAACAGCCTGATGCGGGAACGGATAAAGCTGTTCGATACGGACGATCGCGACATCTTTTTGCTCGTTCTTACGACGCTGTTCCAACAAATCATAGTAGACCTTACCGGAGCAAAGCACGACACGCTTCACGCCAGCCGGATCGAATTCTTCTATTTCACCAATCGCGGGTTGGAAGGCGCCGTTCGCCAGTTCTTCCAGTGAAGAGATCGCCAGCGGATGGCGTAACAGGGATTTCGGCGACATGACCACCAGTGGACGGCGCATACCGCGCAGCGCCTGACGACGCAACATGTGATACACCTGTGCAGGCGTTGACGGAATACAAACCTGCATATTTTGCTCAGCGCACAGTTGCAGATAACGTTCCAGTCTGGCAGACGAGTGCTCTGGACCTTGTCCTTCATAACCGTGCGGCAACAGCATCACCAGGCCACACATCCGCCCCCACTTCTGCTCACCGGAACTGATGAACTGGTCGATCACCACCTGCGCCCCGTTGGCAAAGTCACCAAACTGCGCTTCCCAGATGGTTAGCGTACGGGGTTCTGCGGTTGCATAGCCGTATTCGAACGCCAGAATCGCCTCTTCAGACAATACGGAGTCCCACACATTGAACTCACCCTGCCCGTTATGAACATAGCTCAACGGCGTATAGCTGGAACCATTTTTTTGGTTGTGCACGACGGCGTGACGGTGGAAGAACGTACCGCGACCGCTGTCCTCACCAGACAGGCGAATCGGAATACCTTCATCAACCAGCGTCGCATAAGCCAGCGTTTCGGCTCCACCCCAGTCAAACGGTTTATTGCCCGCGGCCATTTCAGCACGGTCAGCATAAACTTTGGCAACACGCGGATGCACCTCAATCCCTTCTGGCACTTCGCTGATACGCTTGGCCAGTTCCTGTAAGCGCTTCATTTCCGTCGCGTGCGGATAAGGCTCATCCCACTCATGGTTCAGATACGGCGTCCAGGTAAAGGACTGCATATCCATTTCACGCCACTCTTCCACCACGCATTCACCCGCATCCAATGCATCGCGGTACAGGTTAACCATCTCCGTCGCATCTTCCAACGTGATGGATTTTTCCTTCTCCAGACGATCGGCATAGACCTTACGCGGGGTTGGATGCTTTTTGATCTTTTGGTACATCATCGGCTGCGTGGCACTCGGCTCGTCGGCTTCGTTATGGCCATGGCGGCGATAACAGATCAGATCGATGAATACATCACGCTTAAACTCATTACGGAAATCCAACGCCAGACGCGTGACAAACGCTACCGCTTCAGGGTCGTCGGCGTTAACGTGGAAAATAGGTGCCTGCACCATTTTACCGATATCGGTACAGTACTCGGTTGAACGAATATCCAACGGATTAGACGTGGTAAAACCGATGCGGTTGTTGATCACAATACGCAGCGTGCCGCCCACCTCATAACCGCGCACTGTTGACATATTCAACAGTTCCTGCACAACACCCTGACCACTGACTGCCGCATCGCCGTGAATGGTGATCGGCAGAACGCGCGGGCCACTTTGGCTATTCAAACGATCGAGACGGGCACGAACCGACCCCGTGACAACCGGGCTAACGATTTCCAGATGCGAGGGGTTGAAGGCCAGCGCTAAATGCACCAGACCGCCAGCAGTTTCGAATTCAGACGAAAAACCCTGGTGATATTTCACATCACCCGTGCCCAAATGCTCTTTATGTTTACCGGCAAATTCGTCAAACAGATCCTGTGATTTTTTACCCAATACGTTAATCAGTACGTTGAGACGGCCACGGTGCGCCATCCCCAATACAACCTCACGCGTGCCATTCGCACCCGCATGGCGAATCAGTTCTTTCAGCATCGGCACCAGTGCGTCACCGCCTTCCAGCGAGAAGCGCTTAGCACCCGGATACTTGGCACCCAGATAGCGTTCCAGCCCTTCGGCTGCGGTTAACTCTTGCAGGAAACGGCGTTTCTCTTTTAAAGAAAACGACGGCTGCCCCATCACGGATTCGATACGCTGCTGGATCCAACGTTTCTCTTCCGTGCTGGTGATATGCATGTATTCCGCACCGATAGAGCCGCAATAGGTGCGCTTCAGGGCTTCATACAGATCTTCCAGCTTCATGGTGTCTTTGCCGATAGCAAAAGACCCCACATTGAAGGATTCCTGTAAATCATCCTGCGTCAGGTTGTGGTAATCCAGATCCAATTCTGCAACAGGTTCTTGAGGGCGCAGGAAGATCGGATCCAGGTTGGCTTGCTGATGCCCACGGAAACGGAACGCATTGATGAGCTGCAATACCTTGACCTGCTTAGCATCAATATCGGGATCGGTGACAGAGGAGGTAAAGCGCGAAGCATCTTTCGCCAGACGGCGGAAATAATCACGCGTTTTAGAATGGAGTTGATCCGGTTTGACCCCACTCGTAGGCAGTTGCTGGAAGATCGAGCGCCAGCTATGTTCGATCGAGTCAGGATCGGTTAAAAAATCTTCATAGAGTTGCTCTATGTAGGACTGATTCGCACCCGCCAAATAGGAGGAATCCAGCCAGGCCTTCATCGCGCCGTTCTGCATTATGATCCCTTAAGCTAATAAGCTTCAGTTTTCGCCGTGGTTAACACGTAATTAGTGTCCGTATATAAGTGTGCCATACAAACGGTTCACTCGCCGTACCTCGGTACGCGCTACTTAGAGTATCCATCCCCCTAAGGAACCTTTAAAAACCGGTTCTGGCGCGTAAGCCGGTTTTTAAAGGTTTCCTGCGCTCCCTCTGAAGCATAGCAACGTCAGAGGGAGCAACATGCTTTACGACTTAATTCTTATGCAATAACGCATTACGCACTGCGGTGCAGCAACATCGATTTAATATGACCGATCGCCTTCGTCGGGTTCAGCCCTTTCGGACAGACGTTGACGCAGTTCATGATGCCGTGGCAGCGGAACACGCTGAACGCATCGTCCAGATCGTCCAATCGTGGCTTCGTTTCCGTATCACGGCTGTCGATCAGGAAACGGTACGCCGCCAACAGCCCCGCTGGCCCCACAAACTTGTCCGGGTTCCACCAGAACGATGGACAAGACGTTGAACAACAGGCGCACATAATGCATTCATACAACCCATCCAGCTTGGCACGTTGTTCCGGCGCTTGCAGATGCTCACGCGCTGGTGGATTTTTCCCATTATTCAACAGGTAAGGCTTTATTTTCTCATATTGAGCATAGAACTGTCCCATGTCCACTACCAAATCACGTACAACCGGTAATCCAGGTAAAGGACGGATAACAATTTTGCTATTTCCACGCCGTAACGTGGAAACGGGGGTAATACAGGCCAGCCCGTTTTTACCGTTCATGTTAACGCCATCGGAACCACAGACGCCTTCACGGCAGGAACGACGGAATGAAAGCGTCGGGTCTTGCTCCTTCAACAGCATCAGCGCGTCCAGCAGCATCATGTCGCGACCTTCTTCCGCTTCTAACTGGTAATCCTGCATCCGCGGAACATCGTCAACATCCGGGTTGTAACGATAAATAGAAAATTCGAGTTTCATCGTTTGATCTCCGCAATTAATAAGTACGTATTTTCGGCGGGAACGCCGGACGCAGTTTAGGCTGCATGTTCACCTCACGGCGTGTCATGCTGTCGGTTTGCGGCAGATACAACGAATGGCACAGCCAATTCTCATCGTCACGCTCAGGATAGTCGAAGCGGCTGTGTGCGCCACGGCTTTCGGTACGGAAGTTGGCAGAAACCGCTGTCGCATAGGCGGTTTCCATCAGGTTATCCAGTTCAAGGCACTCGATACGCTGAGTATTGAACTCGCTTGAGGTGTCATCCAGACGCGCATTTTTCAAACGCTCACGGATCACTTTTAGCTCTTCCAACCCTTTCGCCATCGCATCACCTTCACGGAATACCGAGAAGTTATTCTGCATGCAGGATTGCAGCGCCTTACGGATTTCAACCGGATCTTCCCCAGAGCGGGTATTATTCCAGCGATTTAGACGGTCAAGCGACGCGTCGATATCGGAATCGCTGGCATCACGACTGGCGCCCTGCTCTTCCAGAGATTCTTGCAGATGAATACCCGCCGAACGACCAAATACCACCAGGTCAAGCAGTGAGTTACCGCCCAGACGGTTAGCGCCATGAACCGAGACGCAGGCAATTTCCCCTACGGCAAACAGCCCAGGAATCACCACATCTTCACCCTTCTCATTCACTGTTAACGCCTGACCGCTCACTTTGGTCGGAATACCGCCCATCATATAGTGGCAGGTTGGGATAACTGGAATCGGCTCTTTAACCGGATCGACGTGAGCAAAGGTGCGTGACAGCTCCAAAATACCCGGCAGGCGGGATTCCAGTACGTCTTTACCCAGATGGTCGAGTTTCAACTTAGCGTGTGGCCCCCATGGACCATCACAGCCACGGCCTTCACGGATTTCAATCATGATGGAGCGCGCAACCACGTCACGTCCTGCCAGATCTTTCGCGTTCGGCGCATAGCGCTCCATGAAACGTTCACCGTGCTTGTTCAGCAGGTAGCCACCTTCACCGCGACAACCTTCGGTGACCAGCACACCCGCACCGGCAATACCGGTCGGGTGGAACTGCCACATTTCCATATCCTGCAATGGCACACCAGCACGCAATGCCATACCCACGCCGTCACCTGTATTAATGTGCGCGTTGGTCGTGGATTGGTAAATACGCCCCGCCCCCCCCGTTGCCAGCACGGTTGCCTTTGCTTTGAAGTAGACAACTTCACCGGTTTCGATACAGATAGCCGTACAGCCAACAACGGCACCATCCTGATTCTTCACCAGATCGAGGGCATACCACTCGGAGAAAATAGTGGTGTGATTTTTCAGGTTCTGCTGATACAGCGTATGTAACAGTGCATGGCCCGTACGGTCAGCCGCCGCCGCGGTACGTGCGGCCTGCTCGCCACCAAAATTCTTGGACTGCCCACCGAACGGACGCTGATAAATGCGGCCATCGTCCAGACGGGAGAACGGTAACCCCATGTGCTCCAGTTCCAGAATCGCTTCCGGGCCGGTTTTACACATATATTCGATCGCGTCCTGATCGCCAATGTAATCAGACCCTTTTACGGTGTCATACATGTGCCATTCCCAGTTGTCCTCATGGGTATTACCCAGCGCAACGGTAATACCGCCCTGCGCAGACACGGTATGGGAACGGGTTGGGAAAACTTTTGATAACAGGGCACAGGACAGGCCCATTTGGGAGATTTGCAGCGCGGCGCGCATACCTGCGCCACCCGCACCAACAACAACAGCATCAAATTCTCTGACTGGCAAATTCATCACGCACCCCACACTACAATAGTTCCATAAATGACGTACACCAACAGCGCGACCACAATCGCCAACTGTAACGTCAGGCGTAAGGCTAGCGGTTTAATGTAGTCGGTCAGCACTTGCCACATCCCTATCCAGGCATGAACCAGAATGGAAAATAACGTTAGCAGTGTGAATACTTTGGTGAGGGCCATGGAGAAGAAACCACGCCAGATGTCATACGTGATGTCGCCAGCCGTAGCAACAAAACCAATAATATAAATTACATACAGAACAATGACGATGGCGGAAGCGCGAATCAGTAACCAATCGTGTACGCCATTGCGTCCTAACGCAGAAGCATTGCTTACCATACGAGGACTCCAGCCAAAATTGAAAGCACGACAGTAATAATAAAGGAGAGAGTTGCAGAACGCTTACCTGCGGCAAGGTCTTCTTCTATATAACCAAAATCCATCAATAGATGACGTAAACCACCAACAATGTGATAAGCCAACGCAACGAGGATGCCCCAAACGATAAACTTGACGATGAAGCTATCCATCATTTCCGCAGCACGCAGGAACCCTTCTTCTGAAGAAAGAGAAGTCCCTAACAGCCACAGTAAAATGCCGACAGCGACAAAAGTGATAACGCCGGAGACGCGGTGAAGAATAGAGGCTATCGCAGTAACGGGAAACTGGATCGTCTGCAATTCCAGATTGACAGGTCTTTGTTTTTTCACAAATTTGCCCACACAGCTTTTATTATTGTTTCTTCCTCCGGGCCTGATGTGGGGTCAGACAGTATGAAAGTTACAGCCCTGAAAAGTGGGTTTACGATACGCGCTCAAACATCGACATTCCGGTGTCTAAACAGCGCATGATCCTTTCATACTGGGTGCTCCTACTGCAGGGTGATTCCGGAGACCTGGCGGCAGTATAGGTCCTTCACATTCCTATTACAATTCCCATACAAACTGTTTGGTGACATTTGCCCCGAACAGTGATTCCGATCACGGATTTCACAATTTATATAAAATTAATTATCTGATTTGACAAAAGTTCAACATTTCTATTACAACTAGGGGATTACATTTCTTATGATGTGTTAAAGCATAACGGCGACACTTCCACACTGACGTAACTTATGTAACAGTGAAGAGAGTCCACGTAAAAATCATAGGTAATGACTACAATCTATTTATTCAGATCGTTGTTAATTACCTGGAGATGGTTCATTACCTGGAGAACGAATTTTTCATCCTGAATGCGGCAATCCGCCTTACTCTGTATCCTATTTGACGACTGTGTCACGACAGAGTTTCACCGGCTATTTATTCGTTCGGTGTACAGGCATGACGGTATTTCTTCAGTGAAAATTTTAAAATTAAAGCGCTAAGGAGACTGTAAATGGCTGATAAAAAAGCAACACTTACCCTAGAAGGTAAAGACCCCATTGAGCTAAATGTCCTATCCGGCACACTAGGACATGATGAGATCGATATTCGTCCCCTCGGCTCTAAAGGTTACTTCACATTTGACCCCGGCTTTACCTCTACTGCATCTTGTGAATCCAAGATTACTTATATCGACGGTGATGAAGGCATTCTGCTACACCGTGGCTTCCCGATTGCCCAACTCGCTGAAAAATCTAATTATCTTGAAGTGTGTTACATCCTGCTGTTCGGTGAAGTTCCGACCGTAGAACAGTATGAGACTTTCAAGACGACCGTGACTCGCCACACCATGATCCACGAACAGATTACCCGTCTGTTCCACGGTTTTCGTCGCGATTCGCACCCAATGGCTGTTTTGTGCGGCGTAACGGGCGCACTGGCCGCGTTCTACCACGATTCATTGGACATCAATATTGAGCGTCACCGCGAAATTGCGGCCTATCGCCTGTTGTCTAAAATGCCGACCGTCGCGGCAATGTGCTACAAATACTCACTCGGTCAGCCGTTCGTATACCCGAAAAACAACTTGTCCTATGCGGGTAATTTCCTGCATATGATGTTCTCCACGCCTTGTGAAGAATATGTCGTGAATCCGGTGCTGGAACGTGCGATGGATCGCATTCTGATCCTGCATGCCGATCACGAACAAAACGCGTCAACCTCTACCGTGCGTACCGCGGGTTCATCTGGCGCAAACCCGTTTGCCTGTATCGCCGCGGGGATCGCCTCGCTGTGGGGACCGGCGCACGGTGGTGCGAACGAAGCCTGTTTGCGTATGCTGGAAGAAATCAGCAGCGTGGAACACATTCCGGCGTTTATCGAACGAGCCAAAGACAAGAATGACTCCTTCCGCCTGATGGGCTTTGGCCACCGCGTGTACAAGAACCACGATCCACGCGCCAAAGTCATGCGTGAAACCTGTCATGAAGTGCTGAAAGAATTGGGCAGAAAAGACGACCTGCTGGAAGTAGCGATGGAGCTGGAACATATCGCGCTGAACGACCCGTACTTCATTGAGAAGAAACTGTATCCGAACGTGGATTTCTACTCCGGTATCATCCTGAAAGCGATGGGGATTCCCTCTTCCATGTTTACCGTTATCTTCGCGATGGCACGTACCGTGGGCTGGATTGCACACTGGAACGAAATGCACGACGACGGCATCAAGATTGCCCGTCCTCGTCAGTTGTATACCGGCTACGACAAACGTGACTTTACGTCCAATCTGAAATAATCCATTCAGTCTATGCAAAAGGCCGGATATCATATCTGGCCTTTGTTTTTTTGCACTACACTGATTTTCAATGGTGATTGAAATACGGATAATCAGCGCAGTTGCAGTTAGTCCTGGAATACTTTCGTAAGGTAAACCTGTTTAGCGTCTTTATTAACCCAGATATAGAAGGTTGCCCCTTCAATTTCAGTATGCTTTTTCCACACATCTTCCTCCCCCTGCTTACGTTTCTGCTGCTCATATCCTAATGTTGTGAGGTACGTTTTTAGCAGAGTCGTGTCAGAGGTATCATTAAAGATGATGGCATTTGATGGCGCATAACCATCACCGGGCACATATTCAAAAGCGTAATCGCTCGATATCCTTGGGGCGTTGCGGATATCTTCATCGGTGAACGCATAGTAGGTAAAATACTCACTTTCAGTATACGTTCTTATCTCCGTGGAACCCGACACCACAATAAATACAAATAACATCCCAACCATCGCCGCAGGAACCAAAAGCAGTAATAGATATTTGATTACTTTCATGCCCGAATTCTTCCACCTTTGGGTTTGTTAAATTCTAGTGTTGTACCGTCATCCGTTAGAATGTTAACTACGCCAGAAGTAAAATCATTCCATGGTCGAACCCAAGTCATAAAGTGAGGTAGATCTGCTATATAAGGTGTATGTCGTATACAAGCATCTTGCGGATCAGGAAAAATAATAGGGCGGAAGCCCTGATTCTTATGGGAGCCAATGGCACCATAAAAATCCCAACGCCTAAGCGCCGCATCACGGCTTACAGGGCGAACACGATAAGAATATTGGCCGGGAATTAATGCGCGATAAAATCCCAACAGATCTGAAACCAAATCCTCACCACTGAATCCACTATCTGTATACCATGAGAATAGATCATATTGCTGTTTTTCAAATCGAGGGGCAATATTCATAAGCATCGCAAGCATTATGCTATTGATATCGTCTCGGCTTCTCTCGCTCTTGATTTCCCATCGATTGAACTTTCCTATACCAACGTTATTACCGAATTTTTTGTATCGCATATCTTGGCGATACATAACGCGATAGCTCTGTTCTCCAGAGCTTTCGCCGGCCAAAAACTGCTGTTTTAATTCAACAATATCGTCTCCCCTTGCATGGCCCATATCAACCCAGCCCAGCAATTCGGTATAAACAATACCTGATTTGAGCATATCAAAGAGAGAACCATCCCTAATGTCACTTCTATTACTCATACGAAATCCTTTTCAATTAATCTAAAAGCTGCACAGCGCCCTTTAACTCTGGCAACCCGGGCACCAATAAAACGGACGTGATGACAGCATCGTTCTTTCAATAATGCCACCGCAGCGCTCACAGCACTTCCCTTCACGATGAAAAACCTTGAATGAGAAAATCGCGCCATGATGCCGATTCTCATCAACGGTGCCGCGCGTGTGGTAGGACAAACGGGGAATATCTAGCAGCGCCTGACTTAACGTCTGCAACTGTTCCTCATTCAACTGTGCAGCCGTGTGTTGTGGCGCCAACCGTGCCTGCCACAGAATCTCGACGCGCAGGTAATTTCCCAGCCCGGCGAGAAAAGCCTGATCCAACAACAGCCCACTAAACTGACGACGGCGAAAGCGCGGTAATAACAAACGCTCACACACCTGTTCCGGCGTTAGTGAGAGATCCAGAACATCAGGGCCAATACGTTGCAGAAAAGGATGCGTTGAGATCGTCTCCGACGTCAGCATTTCAATATCTGACGCGCTGTAAAGCAGAATCGCGCGATCCTGCGTCTCCAGCCGAATGCGTAAATCTCGCTTCGTTTCCGGCGACTCACCCGCATTCACGACTCGCCACACGCCATACAGTTGGTTGTGGCTATACAACACCCGATCGTTGCTAAAATAGGTCAACAACGCCTTCCCGCGCGTTTCAATCTGCCTGATCTGCTGCCCGACCAACTCTGTCTCATACGGTTTCAATTCGGGAAACGCAAACCAGACGTACGTCAGCGTTTTTCCCACTATAGCGTCGACCAACTTATCGGCCGCCCGACGAATTTCCGGCCCTTCCGGCATACCTTGCTCCCTGAAAATCAGACGCTCTGCATGTTGCGCGTTGAACCAAACTCGTGCAGGTAACGGCTTTCATCAGGTTTGCCCATGATACAAAAATAAGGACTATGCCGCCGCGACGGCTATCTGATGCTGGCTAAAGCAATGACGCAGCTTGCGGGCAAACAGCAGCGCATGTTGTCCGTCGCCATGAATACACACCGTATCCGCCTGCACGTTAATCCAGGAACCATCGACTGCCCTGACCCGCTGGCGTTGAATCATTTCCAGCGTTTGCGCCAGCGCCAGTTCATCGCTGTTAATCAACGCCCCTGCCTGCGTGCGCGGCACTAGCGTTCCGTCAGGCAGATAGCAGCGGTCGGCGAACACCTCCTGACGCGTTTCCAGCCCCAGACGCTGCCCGGCGCGGATCAACTCACTGCCCGCCAACCCAACCAGACGCAGCGCGGGATTGACGACCTTCACCGCCTTGGCTATCGCATCAGCCAGCGCGGGTTCACATGCTGCCTGGTTGTAAAGCATGCCGTGAGGCTTGACATGCGACAACCTTCCCCCTTCGGCAGCGACGATCGCACTGAGCGCACCAAGTTGATACACCATCTGCGCAAAGACAATTTCAGCAGGTACATTCATCGCCTTACGACCAAAATTCTCACGATCGGGAAAACTCGGATGTGCGCCGAGCGCGACCCCATAACCGATCCCCCAACGTACTGACTGACGCATGGTTTGTGCGTCACCCGCATGGAAGCCACAGGCAATATTGGCAGACGTCACCAGCTTCAGTAGCGCCTCGTCGTGCTCGCCGCCTTCACCCAAATCGGCATTTAGATCAATAATCATGCAGCCTCCACGCCAGTTGTTCGAGGTAACGTCGCTGTTCGTCGGCTGCTTTTTGCGCCTGTGCCTGCGTGCAGTGAATAAAATGGATGGGCTCACCGAGCCGGATTTGCGCCAGATGGAATAAATCGGCTTCGATCACCGTCGCAATACGTGGGTAACCCCCCGTTGTCTGCGCATCCGCCAGTAGTACGATAGGGTGACCATTGTGCGGAACCTGTACGACACCCGGCAGCAGCCCATGCGATGGCAGTTCGCGCGGTTTGTTGCCTGAAGATGTTGTACGCTGTAATTCAGCCCCCAATAAACGGTAACCCATACGGTTGCTTTGCGGGCTGAGTTGCCAGGATGTACGCCAAAACAATTCCTGCATCTCTTCGCTGAACTCTTGATACTCCGGCCCTGGCAATGCCCGTACGCGATTGCTGAACAACAACTGCTTAATGCCCACTTCCCGTGTCAGCTCGCGCGTTGGCGTTCCCAGCGGAATCTCATCGCCATCCACCAATAAACGACCGTTAAACCCACCAAAACCGGCTTTCAAATCGGTACTACGCGAACCGAGCGCTTCTGGCACCTCCACACCGCCGGACAAGGCCAGATAGCTGCGCATGCCATTACGCGGCATACGCATTTTCAGGGTTTGCCCCGGCTTCACGGCGAAACGCCAGCCTGTCCAGAGCGGCTTTCCATCGAGATCAGCATGGCAGTCTGCCCCCGTCAGCGCTACCCAGCAGGCGGTAGTGAATGTTGCGCTAAATTTGCCCAGCGTAATCTCCAGCGCGGCAGCATTCTCCGCGTTGCCCACCAGCAGATTAGCCATTTTCAGGGCAGGTAGATCGAGCGCACCTGACTGGCTGATCCCCAAACGGCGAAAGCCAACACGACCACCGTCCTGTACCGACGTATGCAATCCGGCATGGATAACGTTCAGCATACGCCCTCCTGCTGTGGCAGAAACCGAACGTTATCACCGGGGCGCAGCAACGTGGGTGGCATCATTTGTGGATTAAACAATTTCAGCGAGGTACGACCAATCAGTTGCCAGCCGCCCGGCGTCGCCAGCGGATAAATTCCCGTCTGCGCACCGCCAATCCCCACCGACCCTGCTGGTACTCGCACACGCGGTTCAGCGCGGCGCGGCATATGCAATTTCTCATGTAATCCGCCGAGGTAAGCAAAGCCCGGCTGGAAACCCAGAAAGTAGACGACATACTGTGCAGTCGCATGTACTTCCACCACCTGACTGACCGTCAGGCCACTGTGCGCCGCAACGTCTGCCAGATCCGGCCCCGCCTCTCCGCCATAGATAACAGGAATGTCGATATCGCGTGGATCAAACACCAGCGATTCACTCTCTTCCCACCAGCGCTGCAAACGTTCAATGGCATCCAGCGCCACCCGCTGCGGATGCGCCAGTAGCACAGTGAGATTATTCATGCCCGGAATCGCCTCCAGCACCTCTTCATGGTGATTCAGGCGTTCGGTAAGCCCCCATATCCGCTGCTGGCTCTCCAGCGACATGGGCGGATCCAGTTCCAGTACGACAGCCCTCTCGCCCAGAAGATAACACCGTGCTCGTTGCAATTTTTCCTCCTGAATCGCGTTTTATCCGTCATGATGAACATGGCCAAATGATTAGCACTGCTTACCGATATATTTTCTTCTCAATAGTTAAGCAACAACGATGCCAACATAAGCCATGCGGCACCGTTTATGTGCGATACCGATATTTTCCCCCGTCAAGCGGGGTTAGGAATATCAATAAATGTCACATCAAAACCGTGCTGTGCCGCCAGCCATTCCCCTAATGCGCGAATACCGCCGCGCTCGGTGGCGTGGTGTCCGGCAGCGAAGAAATGCAACCCCATCTCGCGCGCGATGTGGATAGTTTGCTCAGACACTTCACCCGTGATAAACGCATCGACGCCGAAGCGAGCCGCCTGTTCGATAAATCCCTGACCACCGCCAGTACACCAGGCCACACGCTGTATCTGTTGCGGTGCATTATCCCCACAATGCAGCACGTTACGCCCCAAACGCTTTTCTATACGGCGGCAAAATGCCTCTGCCGTCATGGGTTGCGCCAGTTCGCCATACGGCACCAGCGGCTCAATCGCCCCTTGCACCTGAATCTCCAGCAGTGCCGCCAGTTGGGCGTTATTTCCCAGTTCTGAATGTGCATCCAGCGGCAGGTGATAGCCATACAGGTTGATATCATTGAGCAGCAGCGTTTTCAGCCGGTTACGCTTCATTCCACAGACAATCTGCGGTTCGTTTTTCCAGAAGTAGCCGTGATGAACCAGAATCGCATCGGCCTGCTTTTCTACCGCCGCGTCCAGCAGTGCCTGCGAGGCGGTGACGCCCGTCACAATACGTTTTACCTCTGCACGCCCTTCAACCTGTAAACCATTCGGCGCATAGTCCTGAAACGTCTCCGTGTTCAGTTTCTCGTTAATGATGCTTTCCAGTTCCACATTACGCATACTTACTGTTCTCTTCTCGATCGTTATCCGCCATGCCGATATGTTTTGCCGCCTCAAACGCCGCCAGCGTGTTCTGACGCGCGGTTTTATGATCAACGATCGGCAGCGGATAGTGCAGTTGATGGTGTTGTTTGCCAGCCCAGCGATGGGGCTGATGAATATCTTTATCCGGCACCGCCGCCAATTCAGGTAGCCAATGACGGATAAACCGCCCTTCAGGATCGAAGCGCTCGCCCTGGGTTGTCGGGTTGAAAATACGAAAATAGGGTGCCGCGTCGGTGCCCGTGGATGCCGCCCACTGCCAGCCGCCGTTATTCGCCGCCAGATCGCCATCCAACAGTTGCGACATAAAATAGCGTTCACCTTCACGCCAATCGATCAGTAAATCCTTGACGAGAAAACTGGCGCAAATCATACGCAGGCGATTGTGCATCCACCCCGTTTCATTTAGTTGGCGCATCGCCGCATCCACGATGGGGTAGCCGGTTTTTCCCTGTTGCCAGGCGGCTAAATCCTCCGGTGCTTCCCGCCATTTCACCCACTGCGTCCACGCAGTAAACGGGCGGTGTTGACACAACGACGGCCAGAATACGATCAGGTGACGGTAAAATTCACGCCAGACCAGTTCGTTAAACCAGGTAAACTCGCCCCCCTCACGCCGTTCCAGCATATCCGGGCACTCTGCGCGCAGACGGTTGAAACATTGGCGCGGCGACACGATGCCAAGCGCCAGATACGGCGAAAGCTTGCTGGTGCCGGGTAATGCCGGGAAATCCCGCTGCTGGCCGTAATCCTGTACCTGCTCACGGCAAAAGCGGCGCAGTTGTTGCAGTGCTGCCCGTTCGCCACAGGGGAAATCGTCGCTATCCACCTCGCGTTGCGGGTAGCTGAACGGTGCCAGTGCCACGGTGTTATTGAGCGGTTCGCCACGCGCGTCCGGTGCCGGTACACACGTCGTCTCCGCCTCTAACAGACGTTTGATAAACGCCTGACGAAATGGCGTAAACACTTTATACATCTCGCCATTGCCCGTTAGCACACTGCCTGGCGGCAACAGCAAGCTGTCATGATAACCGTGGCAAACCACGCTATCTGCCAACCGATCTTTTACCTGCTTATCACGCCGCCGCTCGTTGATTTCATACTGATGGTTGTAGAACAGGTCGGTGGCCTGCTGCTGCGCGCAAAATTGTACCAGCCAGTCAACCGAGGCCGCAAAGTCAGCACATTCATGATAATGCAAAGGGATACCTTTCTCGGCCAGCGCCTGCTGCACCTGCTTCAGGTTCTTCAGCAAAAAGGCCGCCTGACGCGGTGCCATATCATGCTTTTCCCACTGTGCGGGCGTCGCGATAAAGACCGCCAGCACGGTTGCGCGTGAATCCTCACAGGCCGCAGACAGTGCCAGATTATCGGTGATGCGCAGATCGTTGCGCAGCCACACGATATGTGTAACAGCATGATGTGTAACGGCATGCGTGGTCATGAAATTCCTCGGGCGATAATGCTAGTGTCCGTAACGCAGGCGCAATGCCTCCGGGTACGGCTCAAAGTAACGCTGCTGAGCCAGATACGCATCAGGATATTCCGCCATGTAATGTTTCAGCAGCGTAATCGGTGCCAATAACGGTTGCAAACCTTGTCGATAGCGATCGATAAGCTGTGCCAGTTCCTGTCGCTGTTGAGAATTTAGCTGGCGTCGGAAATACCCCTGCACATGCATCAGCACATTGGTGTGGTTACGCCGCGTCGCGGGCGTCGATAGCAGTTTCATGAGCCGCTTCCGATATTCCACAATGTAATCTTCCAGCGATTCCCATTTATCGATCGCCGCCACAAACGGCCCCAACTCACGGTATTCCGGCTGGGAATGCGCCAGCAGCAGTAATTTATAGCGGCTATGAAAGGCAATGAGCGCGCCACGGCTCAGCCCGTTTTGCCATAGCTGATTCAGTTCATGCAGCGCATAAACGCGCTCAATGAAATTTTCCCGCAAGCCAGGATCGTGCAGGCGTCCATCTTCCTCAACAGGCAGCCAGGGCATTTGCCGCAGCAGCTCTTGCGTAAACAGGCCGATTCCGCTTTTACGCGCATTCTTTTGCGCTTCATCGTAAACCTTCACCCGCTCCATCCCGCAGCTTGGCGATTTGGCACAGACGATATAGCCGCATAAGTGCTGAAGCTGGCTGACTTTATCCGCAGAAAACGCCGTTATCTGCTCAGTAACATCCAGCGACGAACCATTACTGGCACGTAGCGTGATGTGGCTTTCTCCTTCTCGTACCAGTCTAAGTGCCGGACGCGGCACAGGTAAACCAATCGCCATTTCCGGGCAGACAGGTTCAAAACGAAAATAGGGAGCCAGTTGCTCGACGGCAAACGTTAAACGCTTATGTCCACCATCAAACCGCACGGGATTACCGAGCAGACAGGCGCTGATACCAACAGGGATGAGTTTTGACGTCATGATTTATCCTTACGCTTGTCAAGAGGGTTTGCCTCGATGGCATTCTACAAACCCTCTGACCAGCATAGCGGATTTCACCACAATGCAGTGCAGCCGCAGTGAAGAATAAAGTAATAAATCATGAGATTGGAGAGGAATTGTTGTAAAAACACCCAACTTATGAAGTTATTTTATCTCTACTCTATATGGAAATCTCATCATCTATTGAGATCGGATACCGTGTTTTGACAGTTGACGATGCGAAAGTCGTATATCAAGTTATTCACATCACAGGGCTGAAAGAGTTTTGTAAATCATTATCAAAAAACAAGGCGTATAAAAATACGAATATTTCGTAATATCAATGTTAGATACAGAGTGGAACGACCCCATCAATTAACTTAAAATAAAAAATGAAAATCATAAAAATAAAAAGCCAGCTAATTAAACATGACACAGGAATGAATTCAACAAGATAGATTAAAATAGATTTAAAAAACATTATATCCAATCTAATTATTGATGACGCATTTATAAAAAACGAGTAATGAGCTTGCCGTTCTTATAAAAAACACTATTCTTTTATTTGGCGAGATTAATTCTCGCCTAAACCAACATCACTCCACTGATATTTATCAATTTTATTAAGAGAGAGTTTTATGTCTGATATTAAACATGATAACGCATTAGCTACATTTAGCTCATGGCTTGATGATGATAAAAATATTAAATTAAGTGAATCATCAATAAACACACACCAACTCTTCGCATTATCAGCCGAAGGGGATAGCAGTGTATCAGGTCAAAATTCCATATCAACGGGTACACTGGCATCTCAAGAATCTGCACAAGGAAAGATTCTTGATAATGCGATAGCTCGCGGAGATAAAGATGAGATTACAAAAGTTTTGACAAGCTCGACGGGTAATGCCGTATCCAGTATTTTGGGCTTGTCACAGAGTCGTTCCGGCTGGAACCCCTTAGACCCAGATAATGATAGCAATAGTAAAGGTTTTACTCGATTTGTCGAAAGTTTATTAAAAGTGCCTTATTTTAATACAACTCAATCAGAAAGAACAACCGTTAACTATGAAGAAGAAAACTATGATTCTCTAATTAGTAAAGTTGTTGATTTATACAGCGGTATAGAAGAAAAAGATAAATCTAAAATAAAAACAAGCATTGTAAATTTAGCAAAAGCATGTACGAGTCGAGTCAACACTAAAAATACAAAAACACTTTTCGTTCAAAATACATTGAACGCCTCTAACAAAAATATCGTTGTTCAATTACAGCAAACATTTATGATGATGGAGCGTAGCCATACTTCAGGAAAAGGGGCACCTAAAGATAAATATAAGACAGAAATCATTGTTCAGGTATTAGAATTAACATTTCAAGGAGATATTTGGACAAAAAGCGCTGCTGAGAAATTGGCTGAGAAATTTGCAAAAAGTTGGGATGACTGGTTAAACGACACGACTACGCCAGAATCAGATGATGCAAAAAATATCAAATTCTGCTTTAAGTAATGAGAAAGTTATCGTTTTTACACTCCCAATATAAGATCCAAGATAATCTCAATAAAGTAAAGTTAATCTAGTTATGCTTAACCGCTATTATATTAACTAAGTATATCTATTTTAACCTAACAATTGATCCAGAAATTGGATCGTATTAATTTCAAAATGGCCGGATAGTTTTCGGCCATTTTTGCTTCCGAACCTTAATAGAAATCGCAGGCAGCGGCTTCGGACTGCGCCATCCATACCGGTTTATTGCTGGTTTTTAGCCAGACGCGGTGTAAATAGCTGTAAAAACGCGCCCGATCGCGGCGGAACAGCATCACGGGTAACGCCAGTACGCCGAGGGCAACCACGGCAGCGCGACGCAGGAGAATTCGGTGCAAGGGATAAGTAGTATAAAGCGACATAACGATCCTCCTCGGAGATAAGCGCCCAGGTTCAGCGACGCTTTCAGAACGATAAACTAAGAACTGTGATATTGGTTAAAATTTTACCGCCTTTTCTGAAAGTTTACTACTCATCGGACCAGAAAAAGATGAAATAATCGCCACCTTATGCGCCATTCCGTTATTAAGTTACAATAACGTTAAAAATAAACTTACCATTAGTTAATTTATGGTTTCCAGATTAGATCAATTAACCCCTAGCTTCTCACCGCATTCGGGTTTGTTAACAAACAAACGTTAACACCGCTGCCACCGCCTACTTTCCATCCCATTTTTATACTTTTTTGCGCCCATCGACGGGAAATTTGCACCTTCTTTTCCTGCGTTTTCCTACTCTGACGTGGTCGATGTTGTTCTGGAGGTATATTGTGACGCTTAGCATCGTCTTAGGCGGCCTGCTGTCGGTAATGTCTACCCGATATGCGCCAGCCCTTTCTTCAGGGATACGCCGTCATGGGTTTAGTCGTTTTAGGCGCTGCACGCAGCGCCTTTTCACTTATTTCGCCGTGGCGAGTACCGCACTGACAATTTCTACCGCTTCTTTCTCGATACGCTCGCGATGTTCCGCGCCGAGGAAACTTTCACAGTAAATCTTGTAGGCCTCTTCCGTACCGGAAGGACGCGCAGCAAACCAGCCGTTTTCCGTCATCACTTTCAGGCCGCCAATCGACGCCCTATTGCCCGGCGCAGCGGTCAGGCGTGCAGTGATCGGATCGCCCGCCAGCGTGCTGGCCGATACCTGCTCAGGCGACAGCTTAGACAGCACCGCTTTTTGCGCATGCGTCGCAGAAGCCTGAATACGGTTGTAGCTCGGCGCACCAAAACGTTGTGCCAGCTCATCATAGTGCTGCTGCGGGTTTTTGCCGGTTACCGCGGTAATTTCCGCCGCAAGCAGACACAGGATGATACCGTCTTTGTCGGTCGACCACGGCGTGCCGTCGAAGCGCAGGAAAGAGGCCCCTGCACTCTCTTCACCACCAAAGCCAAAGCTGCCGTCATACAGGCCGTCAACAAACCATTTAAAGCCAACCGGCACTTCCACCAGCTTACGACCCAAATCTGCCACCACGCGGTCGATCATCGCGCTGGATACCAGCGTTTTGCCGACAGCAACAGACTGTCCCCACTGTGGACGATGCTGGAACAGATAGTTGATCGCCACCGCCAGATAGTGGTTCGGATTCATCAACCCTGCGGGGGTGACGATACCGTGACGGTCATAGTCAGGATCGTTAGCAAACGCCAGATCGAATTTGTCACGCAACGCCAGTAAACCCGCCATCGCCGACTCTGATGAGCAATCCATACGGATCACCCCGTCGTGATCCAACGACATAAAGCGGAATGTTTGATCAACGGAATCATTCACCAATGTCAGATCCAGTTTGTAGTGCTCGGCAATCCTCTGCCAGTAAGCAATACCAGAACCCCCTAACGGGTCAACGCCCAGTTTCAGCCCGGCGCGCTGAATTGCCGCCATGTCCACCACGCTAGCCAGCCCTTCGACATACGGCTGAACCAGATCCTGCTCATGAAGATGGCCACTTTCCCACGCCTGATCCAGCGTAATACGCTTCACGTCGCGCAGTTCATCTGCCAGCAGCGCATTCGCACGCTTCTCAATCACGCTGGTCAGATTGGTATCTGCCGGGCCACCGTTCGGCGGATTATATTTGATGCCACCATCTTCCGGCGGGTTATGAGAAGGCGTGATCACAATGCCGTCTGCCAGCGCACCGCCCTGACGATTGTGAACCAGAATCGCGTTAGACACCGCTGGTGTTGGGGTAAAACCATTATCCAACTGTACGATGACATCCACGCCGTTGGCTGTCAGCACTTCCAGCACTGAGATAAACGCCGGTTCAGAGAGCGCGTGAGTATCTTTGCCTACATAGCACGGACCGCTGATACCTTGCTTTTTACGCTCTTCCGCAATCGCTTGTGCAATCGCCAGAATGTGGAGTTCATTAAAGCTATGGCGTCCCGCGCTACCACGATGACCCGATGTACCAAATTTCACCGCATGTGCGGTGTTGCCGACTTCAGGGCGCAGTACATAATATTGTGACGTTAACTGTGCCACATTAATCAAATCGCTCTGCCGTGCAGGCTGTCCGGCTCTTGGGTGATTAGCCATTGGCGCTTCTCCCTAACGCTGTAGTTAGATAAAGGGTTAATGTTATGCCCTCACCGTTCAAGCTGTTTAGGCGTTACGATCACGCCACTCGAATGATTGAGGGGATAGATGATTAAATCGTGCCGCACACTTTCTCTGTCAGTTCCACTGGGAACTGCATCGTCAGCATGATGTGTTCAACCATGCTACGTTTACGACCGGTATTGGTGTTGGTAATCACCCAGTATGGCGTGCCCGGAATATGCTTAGGTTTGGTATGTGTGCCATGCTGAAGCAATGTCTGTTGGTCGCCCGCGAAATAGACTCGGGTGCGGCCATGAAGAGATTCTGTCGCGGCAGCAAACTCCTGCGGCGATAAGGTATACAGCGTAGACAACACCAGCATAAAGCGGTTGATGGCCTTATTCTGTTCAGCGTATTCATCCGACAGCAGCAGTTCACGCACGGTTCGTACGCGATCGCGTGGGTTCGGCGCAGCAGCAGGCTGGGATGTCGCCGTTACGACAGTCGCTACCGCAGACGTGGCGACAGGCTGACCCGCAGTAAATTTCAGCATGCGCCGTAAAATATCCGATGCACTCTCACCGATATGCTGTGTGTGGCTGGCAATATAACGATAAAGCTCTTCGTCGACTTCAATAGTTTTCATCTTTATCCAGTGCTGTTTTTACCCATTATTGTGCAAATTACAGAGACGCTTCCTTCCGTAACCCGACCTCTATGGGTAGATGACTCAAATCAAAAGGATTATACAGGCGTTCAAACATTATCGAACAGCGGCATAACGGGACAATAGCAAAAGTCAGACTATGCCCCAATGCCTTTCTTCGCATGGCGATACATGCCCCTCAGCGACCACATTCATTCTCAAGTCATGATACCCTAAGCCCATGTCTCTCTGAATGAACTTCACCATGAAATTGAATCATCGCTGGCAAAATGCGCACCAGCCCACAAATAATCTCCCTGTCGTCCTGATTCATGGCCTGTTTGGCACTCTGGATAACCTTGGTGTGTTAGGCAGAGATTTGCAAAACACGCATGACATCCTGCAAATCGATTTACGCAATCACGGTTTGTCGCCCCGTTCATCGCAGATGAACTATTCCGTGATGGCACAGGACGTGCTCGCCCTGTTGGATGAATTGAACATCGAGCGCGCTATCGTTATTGGCCATTCCATGGGCGGAAAAGTCGCCATGGCGCTCAGCGCGCTCATTCCCGAACGGCTGGACAAGCTGGTTGCGATTGATATCGCTCCAGTGGATTATCAGGTACGCCGCCACGACACTATTTTCGCGGCGCTACGTGCTGTCACGGAAGCCGGGCTGACATCACGCGCAGACGCAGCAGCACTTATGCGTCAGCATATAAAAGAAGAAGGCGTGATTCAGTTTTTGCTGAAATCTTTCCAACAGGGCGAATGGCGTTTTAACGTGCCAGTGTTGTGGGATGAATACGAAAACATCGTTGGCTGGCAGGACATTCCGGCCTGGCAAGGGCCAATACTGTTCATCCGGGGTGGCGACTCCCCCTATCTGGACGATCGCTACCGCGATTCACTGCTACGCCAGTTCCCCGCCGCGCGCGCACATGTGGTCAGCGGCGCTGGTCACTGGGTTCACTCAGAAAAACCCGAGGCCGTTCTACGCGCTATCCACCGTTTTCTGGATGCGAATTAACCAGACGACACCGACACTGGCGGATTCATGGTAACAGCGGCAGTTAACCGTTGTCGCCGCCAGTGTGGCTAAGGTATGATGGCGCTCGCAGTAGAGGGACGGCTGATTCAGCCACAAGCGTTGTAACCACTTCATCAAAATGCACGCATCATTTCCCGGTATGTTCCACACATAGGAAACCGCAATCTGGCAATCCTTCTGTAGGATGAGAGCAGACATCGGTTTTAGCGGTAGAACAGACAGGACTCGCGGTGTATTTTGGTCCGAATACCTTGCAATATCATTACTTATGGCAAAAGAACAAACGGATCGCACCACCTTGGATCTGTTCGCAGACGAGCGTCGTCCGGGCCGCCCCAAGACCAACCCGCTCACGCGTGACGAACAACTAAGAATTAACAAGCGTAATCAACTACGTCGCGATAAAGTTCGTGGGTTGCGTCGTGTTGAATTAAAGATTAACAGCGATGCCGTCGATATCCTGAACAGCCTTGCTGAAGAGCGGAACATTAGCCGCAGTGAATTGATTGAAGAAATGCTGCTGGCGCAGTTGGCTGGACAACAGCCCTAGTTGATGTAGCACGGTCTTCACCTCTTCGGCGGCGTCATATCTGACGCCGTCTGAACATTTACCCAAGACGAAAACACCATCCCGGATTAAAACAGCGCTATTTTCTGATTAAAACACAGGTCAGAATTTTTCCCAGTTATCATTGCTGGCCGGCAGCGCTTTGCTTGCACGCGGGGCAATTGCCCGTGCTTTCTGCACCGGTTTTGCTACCACTTGCACACCTGACTGCGTGTCGGACAGTTGGAACAGCGACACAGTCTGATTCAACAGCGCCGCCTGTTCTTCCAGCGACAAGGCTGCTGACGAGGCCTGTTCAACCAACGCGGCGTTTTGCTGAGTTACGCTGTCCATTTCCGCCACGGCCTGACCGACCTGCGCAATCCCTTTGCTCTGTTCTTCCGACGCTGAGGCAATTTCCCCCATGATATCCGTCACGTTAGTCACCGCACGGACGATGTCCTGCATCGTATCACCAGCATCGCTAACCAGATTAGAGCCAGTGTCTACACAGCGAACCGATTCAGAAATCAGACCTTCAATCTCTTTCGCTGCCTGCGCACTGCGCTGCGCCAGACTGCGCACTTCTCCTGCGACCACAGCAAACCCGCGCCCTTGCTCACCTGCTCGTGCCGCTTCTACCGCCGCGTTCAACGCCAGAATGTTGGTCTGGAACGCGATGCCGTTAATAACGGTGGTAATTTCTGCGATTTTCCTTGAGCTACCGGAAATTTCCACCATGGTTTTCACCACGTTCTCAACGATTTCACCGCCTTTCTTCGCCGTTGTCGAAGCCTGCAACGCCAGTTGGCTGGCGTGATTGGCGTTTTCGGCGTTTTGTTTCACCGTCGCCGTCAGTTGCTCCATACTGGCAGCCGTCTCTTCCAACGCTGAAGCTTGCTCTTCGGTGCGTGATGACAGATCGTTGTTGCCCGCCGCAATCTCAGACGCGCCCTGATAAATGGAGTCCGTGCTGTTTCTGATCGTGCTAACGGTGGTGGCCAGACTCTCCTGCATTTCACGCAGCAGCGGGAACAAGCGACCCACACAGTTATTACTAAAGTCCAGAATCGGTTTACCCAGATGACCAGAAGCAATCACGCTAAAGTGCTCGCGCAGATCATCTAATGGGCGAACCAAACACACCACCAGATAACGATCGGTCAGGAACAGCATGATCAGGCCGATAATCAATCCGCTCAGCAAAATGTTTTGCCCAATCATAGTAATGTGTTCAAAACGCACACCCGCCGCATCGAATTTTTCCGCGCTGGCGTTACTGAACGCGGAGAGAGAGGCGCCAAACTGGCGGCTCAGTGGCGGCACCACATTCTTGGCCTGATTTTGATAATCATCCAACGCATTGGCAACAGCCTTTTGGTAAAGCGGCTCAACGCCTTGAACAACCAGATTATTCCAGTCACGGCTGACGGCCTGTACCAACGCTGCATCCAGACTCGCATGATCGATAGTATTAAACGCCACCAAATCAGACTTCAGTTTATCCAATGCGACGAGCGCAGAAGCTTGCTCTTTATCTGCGGTAGCGTTATCGCCATTGCGGCGAGCGTCAACAGCACGCGCCAGACGGGTTACCATACGGAAGTATTGATCGTTGCCCTGGTTGATAAAATTCATGTTCTGGACCAGCAGGGTGCTGGTTTTCGAGGTCATCGTCATCTCTTTAAAAGAGAACATGGTATATATCGATACCCCTCCCCAAAGAACACAAAAAATGCCCAGTACCCATAGCATAGCGGTTCTGATGGCAATATTTTTTATAAGTCTCATAGATCACTCCAAATCAGGAAAAAGGTTAAAAAGATTTTTATCGCTCATCAACCGACATGAATAAGAAAATTCACATCATGAAACGGGCCACTTCTCCCTAGCATTCACATTTCACCGAGTTGAAAACACAAAAAACCACGCTAGTTCATCGGCTAAACATAGAGAACATTTAGCATCCCCGCTATATTTATTAATATGATTTTTCACACTGAAAATAAATTCACCTATTTTATAGATATAAGGCGTTTAATCAGAGGGTTGCCAAAAAATTCGCTGCACTCCTTGTAGTCTGTACGCTGACATAGATATGATCTCTGGCAGTAAGTCAATTTAAGATGAGTTTCCATTTTATTCTTAAACATAAATCCTCACTCATACCTTCGTATTTTTTTAGCGGGAAATCATTATAACCCAACCCTTTTATTAGGAATACTCCCGATAAATGTTACACATTTTTAATTCGATAAGACTCTTTCCCTTTGATGTATTTTAATTCTTCTGAGTAGCCATGTAATGCCTCGTGATTTTTATTTTTTAAAAACAAAAACCTATTTTTAATTACAGCCGAGAAAGCATGAAAACAAAAAACATATTCATAAAAAATGAAACAACACTTTAAATAACTGAGGATATTGAAGAGGCAGGTGCTTAATTGCAGACGACAATATAGACTGGTTCTTCCTATCGATTAGGAGCCAACAGCAACATGGTTCGTTTCCCTTCTTTACCTCTGTCAGCCACACGCTCTCGATTTACGCATCCTTACTTACCGATACGAGTTTCTCCTGATGTGAGTGTCTGTTATTATTAACAGATAAGTGGGTGAAACATTACACCATACCATTAGGAATCAAGAGGTTATTCAATTCATGGCACTCATCGGAATATTCTTTGGCAGTGATACGGGCAACACTGAAAACATCGCCAAAACGATCCAACAGCAGTTAGGCACCAACGTTGCGGATGTTCATGACATCGCCAAAAGCAGCAAAGAAGACCTCGAAGGTTTCGATATTTTGTTGTTGGGTATTCCAACCTGGTATTACGGTGAAGCCCAGTGTGATTGGGATGATTTTTTCCCTTCACTGGAAGAAATTGATTTCACAGGAAAATTGGTTGCCTTGTTTGGTTGTGGCGATCAGGAAGACTACGCAGAATACTTCTGTGATGCCATGGGAACCATCCGTGACATCATTGAACCTCGCGGTGCGACGATCGTCGGTCACTGGTCAACAGAAGGCTATTACTTTGAAGCGTCTAAAGGGCTCGCCGACGATAATCACTTCATTGGTTTGGCTATCGATGAAGACCGTCAGCCTGAACTGACCAGCGAACGTGTAACCACCTGGGTGAAGCAGATTAGCGATGAACTGAATCTGAAAGAACTGGTTGGCTAAACTCATTTCGGCTCTGATAATCCTTATCAGAGCCGAAACAGCATTGATAGGTAAAACCTTTCATAATGATTGATACATTTTTTTAACTTCTATCAGTAAACCTGTACAATAATCCCATCGGTTTTATACGTGCTTCACCATTTCTTCATTCATCAACAACGGATTGCGTTGTATATCAGTAATATGAATGGGGACAATATTGTTAACATTCCCTTGTTTTCATTTTGTATGTGCGGTTCTATAATTGGAACGCCATTACATGTTTTGCTCCGACCGATGTCATAGGCTAGGCAGCCTCCATTGATAAGTAAGCAACAGGACTAAACCCGCATGACTGACAACAATACCGCATTAAAGAAGGCCGGCCTGAAAGTCACTCTTCCAAGACTGAAAATTCTGGAAGTGTTACAGGATCCTGTCTGTCATCACGTCAGTGCGGAAGATTTATATAAGAGACTGATTGATATGGGCGAAGAAATTGGTCTTGCGACTGTCTATCGCGTCCTCAACCAGTTTGATGATGCTGGTATCGTCACCCGTCACAACTTCGAAGGTGGTAAATCCGTCTTTGAGCTGACGCAACAGCATCATCACGATCACTTAATTTGCCTCGACTGCGGCAAAGTCATTGAATTCCGCGATGAGTCTATCGAAGCACGTCAGCGCGAAATCGCCGAAAGACACGGTATTAAATTGACTAACCACAGTTTGTATCTCTATGGGCATTGCAGTGAAGGGGATTGTCGAGAAGATGAAACCCTGCACGAATCCACACGATAAATCGACCGCACCAAAAAATAAAACCGCCGAGGCGGTTTTATTTTTGTCTTTTTACCGGATAGTGTTAGCCAGCCCAGGTATCGCGCAGCCCAACCGTACGGTTAAACACCAGATGTTCCGCACTGGAGTAAACACGATCGGCACAGAAGTACCCTTCTCGTTCGAACTGATACGCTTTTTCTACTTCCGCCTGCGCCAGGCTCGCTTCCACAAAGCCCTGCGTGACTTTCAGTGAATCCGGGTTAATCGTCGACAGAAAATCTTCCGCCGCACCAGGATTGGCCACACTAAACAGACGATCGTACAAACGGAATTCCGCTGGCACCGCGTGTGCCGCAGAAACCCAGTGGATCACACCTTTCACTTTACGGCCATCCGCCGGATCTTTGCTCAGCGTTTCCGCATCATAGCGACAGTAAATCGTAGTGATAGCGCCCTGCTCGTCTTTTTCAATGCGCTCGGCTTTGATCACGTAAGCATTACGCAGCCGCACTTCTTTACCCAGCACCAACCGTTTGTACTGCTTGTTGGCCTCTTCACGGAAGTCAGCCCGATCGATATAAACTTCACGGCTGAATGCCACCTGACGTGAGCCCATTTCTGGCTTATTCGGGTGGTTTGGCATCGCGACAAACTCTTCGTGCTCGACAGGCAGATTCTCGATCACCACTTTAACCGGATCCAACACCGCCATCGCACGCGGGGCATTTTCATTCAGATCGTCGCGAATACAGGATTCAAGAGCAGCCATTTCCACGTTGTTATCCTGCTTCGTTACGCCGATACGTACACAGAATTCACGAATAGAGGACGCGCTATAACCACGGCGACGCAGGCCAGAGATGGTAGGCATACGCGGATCGTCCCATCCTTCAACGATGTTTTCCGTTACCAGTTGATTCAGCTTACGCTTGGACATAATCGCGTATTCGAGATTCAGGCGAGAAAACTCGTACTGACGGGGGTGGCAAGGAATCGTGATATTATCCAGCACCCAGTCGTACAGGCGACGGTTATCCTGGAATTCCAGCGTACACAGCGAATGGGTGATTCCTTCCAGCGCATCGGAAATGCAGTGGGTGAAGTCATACATCGGGTAGATGCACCACTTATTGCCCGTTTGGTGGTGATCGGCAAATTTAATACGATACAGCACCGGATCACGCATTACGATAAAAGACGACGCCATATCGATTTTTGCACGCAGACAGGCCGTCCCTTCCGCAAACCCGCCGTTGCGCATTTTTTCAAACAGCGCCAGGTTTTCCTGCACGGTGCGATCGCGATAAGGGCTATTTTTCCCCGGCGCCGTCAGCGTGCCACGGTATTCACGAATCTGCTCGGGTGTCAGCTCATCAACGTAAGCCAGACCTTTACCGATCAGTTCAACCGCATAAGCGTGCAGTTGATCGAAATAATCAGAAGAATAGCGAACATCGCCGCTCCATGAAAAACCCAACCACTCGACGTCACGTTTGATCGACTCAACGTATTCGATATCTTCTTTTACCGGGTTGGTGTCGTCAAAACGCAGGTTGCATTGCCCCTGATAATCACGCGCGATCCCAAAATTCAGGCAAATAGACTTGGCATGTCCAATATGCAGATAGCCGTTCGGCTCTGGCGGGAAACGCGTCTGAATATGGTCATGCTTACCGGACGCCAGATCTTCATCAATAATCTGACGGATAAAGTTAGTTGGGCGGGCTTCAGCCTCACTCATTCTTCATTCCTCAATGCTAAAACGACGTATAACTAGCAATGATCCAACAAGCCACGCTGGGAAACAACCGTTAGTTTCATTTAATTATTCAGAACGAAAAAAAAGGGCAAGATTGCTCTCTCGCCCCATCACTTTCATCGATATAACATCGCGTTAAACAAGTCACGCAGTCATATTACGCCTTGTTATATTCCGCTTTCAGTGCAGTGGCGATTGACTCAGCCTGCGTACCAACAACGATCTGTACGCTTTGCTTATTCAGACGAATCACGCCCGCTGCACCCAGCCGTTTCGCCTGCGCATCATCAACCAAAGAGGAATCAGCAACATTCAAACGCAAACGCGTGATACAGGCATCGATCCCAATCAGGTTGCCTTTGCCACCCAGCGCCTGCAAATAGCCACGCGCCAACGTCGCCGTATCGCTTGATTTTTTGCCCACAGACACGGTATTCACGTCATAACCATCGGCCTCGCTACCGCTCACCGCCAGCTCGCGTCCCGGCGTTAACAGATTGAAACGCGTGATGGTAAAACGGAACACCACATAATAAATGATGAAGAACACCAGCCCCTGTGCAAACAGCATGTACCACTGAGTGGCAAGCGGATTGCGTGAGGACAGCACCATGTCTACCAAACCGGCGCTGAAACCAAAGCCAGCGATCCAATGCATGCTCGCGGCAATAAAGACGGAAAAACCGGTCAGTAACGCATGCAGGAAATACAGCACTGGCGCCACAAACATGAAGGAGAACTCCAGCGGCTCGGTGATCCCGGTGAAGAAGGAGGCAAATGCCGCCGCCAGCATGATCCCAGCCACTTTGCTTTTGTTCTCAGGGCGCGCGCAGTGGTAAATCGCCAGCGCCGCGCCCGGCAGGCCGAACATCATTATCGGGAAGAAGCCTGCCTGATAGCGTCCGGTGATCCCCACCACAGCTTTACCAGAATCGATAGACTGCTGACCAGCCAGAAAATTGGGAATATCGTTGATACCCGCAACATCAAACCAGAACACGGAATTGAGTGCATGGTGCAACCCAACAGGAATCAGCAAACGGTTAAAGAACGCATAAACACCAGCCCCCACCGACCCCAACTGTTGAATGTGCTCACCAAACGATACCAGCGCATTGTAAATCACTGGCCAGACGTACATTAAAATGAACGCCACCAGAATCATCAGGAAAGAAACCAAAATCGGCACCAAACGACGTCCACTGAAGAACGACAGCGCTTTAGGCAATTCAACCTGACTGAAACGGTTATACAGTTCGGCAGATATTACACCGACCAGAATCCCGATGAACTGGTTTTCAATTTTGCCAAACGCTGCGGGCACCTGTTCCACAGGGATCCGTTGGATCATGGCGACTACAGCCGGAGAACACAGCGTGGTCAGCACCAAAAAGCCGACAAACCCGGTCAGCGCCGCCGCGCCATCCTTATCTTTCGACATGCCGTAAGCGACGCCAACAGCAAATAGCACCGCCATATGCCCGATAATCGCCTCACCCGACTTGATGAGGAGTGCCGCCAGCGCGTTCTCGCTTCCCCAGCCAACCGGATCAATCCAGTAACCTACCCCCATCAGGATAGCAGCGGCAGGCAGCGTCGCGACAGGCACCATCAATGCCCGACCAACTTTCTGTAAATAGTTAAGAATACTCACTTTTCCCTCTCTTACCTTTACGAGGTAAATGAAATGTTGTGGGGCAAAAAACCTGCCAATAAATTTCACTGCCGAAAAACAACGTCACTATCGAAAACACTATTGTCAAAAACGTGATCCGCAATGGTTCTGTTTGAGAGTGTAAGAAAAATAATTCGTCACACAAATTAAACCCCATAATTATGTGATAAAAATCACCAAAAAACCGCATACAAAAATTTTATACCTGAATAAAAACCCTAACTTATTTCAAGACTAAAAAAAACGGAGTAGACTAATTTTACTGTATAGGCCAAGTGCGCAACTGGCGCGGTTGGCGCAATAACGTATTTAATTCCACGCGAAAAGCAGGAGATCGCTGATGAGACTGATTCCCCTAACCACTGCCGCAGACGTTGGAAAATGGGCTGCACGCCACATCGTAGAGAAAATTAACGCGTTCAATCCCAGCGCAGAACGCCCTTTTCTTCTTGGGCTACCAACAGGCAGTTCACCGCTTGAGGCTTACAAATCGCTGGTTGCCATGCACCAGGCGGGGTTGGTGAGCTTTAAACATGTTGTGACGTTCAATATGGATGAATATGTCGGCCTGCCAACCGATCACCCGGAAAGCTATCATAGTTTCATGCACCAGAATTTTTTCAATCACGTTGATATTCCGCGTGAAAACATTAACCTGTTGAACGGCAACGCAGAAGACATCACAGCAGAATGTCGTCGCTATGAAGAGAAAATAACGTCCTACGGGAAAATTCATCTCTTCATGGGGGGCGTGGGCAATGATGGACATATCGCCTTCAATGAACCTGCTTCTTCTCTGGCTTCCCGTACTCGCATTAAAACGCTGACAGAAGAAACCCGTATCGCGAATTCCCGTTTCTTCGGTGGAGACGTCAATCTGGTGCCTAAATTTGCGCTGACCGTTGGCGTCGGTACGTTGCTGGATGCCGAAGAAGTCATGATTCTGGTGACCGGTCGCAACAAGGCGCAGGCGCTACAAGCTGCGGTAGAAGGCAACGTCAACCATATGTGGACTATCAGTTGTCTGCAACTTCATGCCAAAGCCATCATGGTGTGCGACGAACCATCAACGATGGAATTGAAGATAAAAACCGTTAAATATTTCCGTGAGTTAGAAACGGAAAATATGAAAAACCTCTAACCGATCGCGGGAGTCGATGATGTACGCCTTAACCCACTGCCGGATTTTTACCGGCCATCAGATTCTGGACAATCACGCCGTCGTGATTGCCAATGGGCTGATCGAGCAAGTCTGCCCACTTGCCGCGCTTCCTGCCGGTATTCAACAACACGACCTGAACGGTGCGTTCCTCGCGCCGGGGTTTATCGACCTTCAATTGAACGGCTGCGGCGGCGTGCAGTTTAACGACTCACTGGACACCATCTCCGTCAAAACGCTGGAGATCATGCAGCAGGCGAACCAACGTTCAGGTTGCACCAGTTTTTTACCTACGTTGATTACCTCCAGCGATGCCTTCATGAAGCACAGTATCAGCGTCATGCGAGACTGGCTGGCGCAAAATAAGCATCAGGCACTGGGGCTGCATCTCGAAGGTCCGTGGCTGAATGTGATCAAGAAAGGCACGCATGATCCCGCTTTTATCCGTAAGCCAACTCAGGATCTGGTCGATTTTCTATGCGCCAATGCGGATGCTATTACGAAAATCACGCTGGCACCGGAAGAAGTCGAGCCGTCGGTTATCCGCCAGTTAACGGCTGCCGGTATTATCGTCTCCGCCGGGCATTCCAACGCCAACTGGGAACAGGCAAAGCAAGGATTTGCCGCAGGTATCCGCTTTGCTACCCACCTGTTCAACGCGATGCCCTATCTCACTGGCCGCGAACCCGGTTTGGTCGGCGCGATTTACGATGCTCCGGAAATTTATTGCGGCATTATCGCGGATGGAAGACATGTCGATTGGGCGAATATTCGCAACAGTAAGCGCATCAAGGGCGATAAGTTGGTGTTGGTGACTGACGCCACAGCACCCGCGGGCGCAGAGATTGACCAGTTCATTTTTGCTGGTAAAACCATATACTACCGTGATGGTATCTGTGTCGATGAACACGGCACCCTGAGCGGTTCGGCACTGACCATGATCGACGCCGTGCGAAATAGTATCGAACACGCTGGCATCGCACTGGATGAAGCCATTAGAATGGCAACACTTTATCCCGCTCGTGCCATCGGTATCGATAAGCAATTAGGCACTATTGAAAGCGGTAAAGTGGCAAATTTGACCGCCTTTAACCGTGATTATCACATTCTCAAGACGTTTGTTAACGGTAACCTCGTTTGGGGATAAATAAAAAACGTCTTGGGGTAAAGCAGAAATTCGCGGGGCAAACCGCAAGCAGGTTTTCCCTGCGTTGAGTTAAATCTAAGCGAGCAACTTCTTAATGACCACAGGTGGACAGGCGCAGATAGGGAATATCGATCTGGTTAAGCAATTAAACAGCGCGGTAGTCTACCGCATGATTGATCAACAAGGCCCGATCTCACGCATTCAGATAGCAGAACAAAGTCAGCTTGCTCCCGCCAGCGTAACGAAAATCACCCGGCAGCTTCTGGAACGTGGGTTAATCAAAGAAGTCGACCAGCAGGCTTCCACTGGCGGCAGACGCGCCATTTCAATTATCACCGAAAATCGCCCTTTCCATTCTATCGCCGTACGTCTCGGTCGTAATGACGCCACCATTGGGCTATATGACTTACAGGGAAAAGTACTGGAGGAAGCGCACTGCGAGCTGCAAGAAAAAACGCAGGAGATGTTGGAAACGGCGCTCTTTCAGGCGATTGGCAGCTTTATTGCCAACCACCAGCGCCGTATTCGCGAGCTTATTGCAATCTCAGTGGCGCTACCGGGGCTGGTCGATCCGGTTGCAGGCATCGTCCACTATATGCCGCACATCAGCGTGAATAACTGGCAACTGGTTGCAAACCTGCAACGCCACTTCAACGTCACCAGCTTTGTTGGCCACGATATCCGTAGCCTGGCGCTGGCAGAGCACTATTTCGGCGTTACCCAAGACTCACTGGATTCTATTCTGGTGCGTGTCCATCGCGGCACGGGGGCAGGTATTCTCGTCAACGGGCAAATTTTTCTTGGCAGTAACGGCAATGTGGGCGAGATTGGCCATATTCAGATCGATCCACTCGGCGATCGCTGCCACTGCGGTAACTTCGGTTGTCTGGAAACCGTCATCGCCAACGGGGCGATTGAACAGCGCGTGCAGCATCTGCTAAGCCAGGGTTACCCCAGCAAACTCTCGGTGAATAATAGTCCCATCTCAGCAATTTGCAGGGCAGCAAACCGGGGCGATGCCCTCGCCCGTGAGGTGATCGAACAGGCCGGACTCAATCTCGGTAAAGCGCTTTCCATCGCGATTAACCTGTTCAACCCTCAGAAAGTTGTGATTGCGGGTGAAATCACCGAAGCAGAGAAAACGTTGCTTCCCGCCATTCAACGTTGCATCAACGCACAAGTGCTGAAAGAGTTTCGTCATAACCTGCCGATTGAGATTTCCAGCCTCAACCATCTTTCTTCTATCAGTGCATTCGCCTTGGTCAAACGTGCGATGCTAAACGGCGTATTGCTACAACAATTGCTCGAAAACGCCTGATTCCCTTTCCGGCCGGATTATGTAATCACTAAAAATCCGGCCTTTCCTCGCCATGAATTTAGCGAATCAACACTGAATAACCGAATAAATTAACGAAATACCACATCATTAGCTTTTTTCATTAAATAATATTGAATTCTTATAGCACTTTGATGCTAAATCAGTAGCACTAAGTTCGAATTCGTCATTACTGGGAGTCATGTATGTGTTCTATTTTTGGTGTGCTTGATCTGAAAAGCGATCCTGTTGAACTGCGTAAGAAAGCACTGGAGTTATCTCGTTTAATGCGTCACCGCGGGCCAGACTGGTCCGGCGTTTATGCCAGCGACAAAGCGATTCTGGCTCATGAACGTCTGTCTATCGTTGACGTCAACACGGGTGCCCAGCCGCTTTACAACGCCAAGCGCACCCACATTCTGGCCGTTAACGGTGAAATTTATAACCACCAGGCATTGCGTCAGCAATACGGTGACCGTTACGCGTTTCAGACAGGTTCCGACTGCGAAGTCATCCTTGCCTTGTATCAGGAAAAAGGCGCTGAATTCCTGGATGAACTGCGTGGCATGTTCGCTTTTGCGCTGTATGACAGCGAAAAAGATGCCTACCTGATTGGTCGTGACCATCTCGGCATTATCCCGCTGTATATGGGTTACGATGAGCACGGCAACCTCTACGTCGCTTCTGAAATGAAGGCGCTGGTTCCTGTTTGCCGCACCATCAAAGAGTTCCCGGCTGGCAGCTACCTGTGGAGCAAAGACGGCGAAATCCGTGAATATTATCAACGCGACTGGTTTGAGTACGATGCAGTAAAAGACAATGAAACGGATAAAGAGGCGTTGCGTGATGCGTTGGAAGAAGCGGTAAAAAGCCACCTGATGTCTGACGTGCCCTACGGCGTGTTGCTCTCTGGCGGTCTGGATTCTTCCGTTATTTCCGCGATCACCAAAAAATATGCCGCACGTCGCGTAGAAGATGACGAACGCAGTGAAGCCTGGTGGCCTCAACTGCACTCTTTCGCGGTCGGTTTAGAAGGTGCGCCAGATTTGAAAGCCGCACAGGAAGTGGCTAACCATTTGGGCACCGTACACCACGAGATTCACTTCACCGTGCAGGAAGGGTTAGACGCAATTCGCGACGTGATTTATCACATCGAAACTTATGACGTCACGACGATTCGTGCCTCAACGCCAATGTATTTGATGTCGCGCAAAATCAAAGCGATGGGCATCAAAATGGTACTGTCAGGCGAAGGATCCGACGAAGTGTTCGGCGGCTACCTCTATTTCCACAAAGCGCCAAACGCCAAAGAATTGCACGAAGAAACGGTGCGTAAGTTGCTGGCATTGCACCAGTATGACTGCGCTCGTGCCAACAAAGCGATGTCAGCCTGGGGGGTAGAAGCTCGCGTGCCTTTCCTGGACAAAAACTTCCTCGATGTTGCCATGCGCATCAACCCGCGCGACAAAATGTGTGGCAACGGTAAGATGGAAAAACACATCCTGCGCGAATGCTTTGAATCCTATCTGCCGCACAGCGTTGCGTGGCGTCAGAAAGAACAATTCTCTGACGGCGTAGGCTACAGTTGGATCGACACACTGAAAGAAGTGGCAGCTAATCAGGTTACCGATCAACAGTTGGAAACGGCTCGCTTCCGCTTCCCGTACAACACGCCAGGCTCTAAAGAAGCGTATCTGTACCGTGAAATCTTTGAGGAGCTGTTCCCGGTTCCCAGCGCCGCAGAATGCGTGCCTGGCGGCCCATCCGTCGCCTGTTCGTCTGCGAAAGCGATTGAGTGGGACGAATCCTTCAAGAAACTGGACGATCCATCAGGCCGTGCGGTTGGTGTACACCAATCAGCCTACCAATAACCTGCTGTATTTTCATCAGTCACCGGGCCTTAATTGGCCCGTTTTTTTATGCTCAACGGGGGAGAAATGCGTGCTTTTTGGCGCTTTTCTCACCATACTGTTCACAACCCAAACAAACGATACATTGAGGGCACTTTTCGGGAAAAAACTAGTTGACGCAATTAGGCCAACTACGCATAATGCGCCCCGCAACGCCGATGAAGGTGACGCGGAAAGGATGGCTACGTAGCTCAGCTGGTTAGAGCACAGCACTCATAATGCTGGGGTCACAGGTTCGATTCCCGTCGTAGCCACCATCTTTTTTGCGGGAGTGGCGAAATTGGTAGACGCACCAGATTTAGGTTCTGGCGCCGCAAGGTGTGCGAGTTCAAGTCTCGCCTCCCGCACCATTATCTTCTCGGTCTGACATCGCTTTTTGAAGCTTGTTAGTGTTTTGTAGTGATTGGGGTATCGCCAAGCGGTAAGGCACCGGTTTTTGATACCGGCATTCCCTGGTTCGAATCCAGGTACCCCAGCCATTTCAAGATTTATGCCGAAAAATTCGTTGTGCTATTGGGGTATCGCCAAGCGGTAAGGCACTGGTTTTTGATACCAGCATTCCCTGGTTCGAATCCAGGTACCCCAGCCATCTACTTGATGTAGAAGATTTTGTTGAAGTGAAGTAATAATAGCAGTAAGTTTGGCTACGTAGCTCAGCTGGTTAGAGCACAGCACTCATAATGCTGGGGTCACAGGTTCGATTCCCGTCGTAGCCACCATATTTTTGGGGTATCGCCAAGCGGTAAGGCACCGGATTCTGATTCCGGCATTCCGAGGTTCGAATCCTCGTACCCCAGCCAAACAAAGCTGGTAAAACAGCAAAGAAACGGGGCGACAATCGAAAGATGTCGCCCCGTTTTGTTATGTCTGGTATTAACATAGTCTGGTGCTAGCATACTTAATCATTCGATTTTCCCAAAAAGGGCAGGCATGAAGGTTTTATCAACATCCTCTGTTACTCATGATTTCAGCCATGTTGTGGTGCCACGACAGGATGACGTCAACCAATCGTGGCGATCTATCATGCGTGTACCGCTAGCCACACTGTTGCTCGGTGTAGCTTTGCTGTTTTGCTTCATCACGCCAACGTATGCCGCTGGCGTCGCTTCTTTCAAGATATCATCGCAAACGTTCGCTGACCGGATGAATGCCAATCTGAAGAAACTCAATATCCCTCTCCCGTTGATCGTTAAGCTGGAAAAGGGAACATCCGTCGATGACTTTCAGCACATTTTTAACGAGCATGTCGGATTAATTGGATCGGTAGAGAATAAAAGCCAACAGCTTAATGGGCTCGTGATACTCAACGCTGCGTCAGAATCCACCGAAGCAACGCGGCAGAATCTGCAAATCGTTACTGCCGCGTTTTCTGCGCTATTGGGCGAGAACAATCTTGAAAGCCCTGAGATAAGCGAGATGATGTTCGGCCTGCTTCAGGATAGCCAGACCTCAGGCAAAGGCGTTCGGCAGGTAGGAAACGTTCGCTTTACAGCAAAAACTAACAAGGACACCGACATTATTTTCACCGCCGAGCCTATGCTGTAGGGAACGGCGTCCCCATTATTCATCAAACACCAATGGCATATTTCAATGCGCGCTGCTTTAACACGCCAGCGCGCTGCGCAACCATCAGCGCCATATTGCGTGCAAAACTCAGAGGCGGTAACGCGTTGCTGAATGCGTTATAGAAGAGATCCATCCCGCTTTGCATCATTAGGTTATCCGGCATGCGGCGGCATTGATAGCGACGTAAAACACGCTCAGATGCCCACGCTTCCCCCGCATTACGTGCGTTGATTAGCACGTCCAGCAACGCCTCAACGTCACGATACCCCAGATTAACCCCCTGCCCCGCCAGCGGATTAATGGTATGCGCGGCATCACCTAGCAGTACCAAACCGGGCTTGATATAGGTTTGCGCATGGCGTCTGACCAGCGGAAATGAGCCAGCGGATAGCGCCTTGACCGCACCCAATCGCTCAGGAAATGCAGCCGCAATCTCTTTATCCAACTGCGCAAGCGGCATCGCCTGAAGCTGGCGAATACGCTGTGGGCTGTCGTACCATACCAGCGAGGCCCATTGGTCAAACAACGGTAGAAAGGCGCGCGGGCCGCTCGGCGTGAACTGCTGCCAGGTCACATCCTGCTGGGGTTGCGACGTCTCAACGCCGATCAACAGACAAGACTGACGATACTGCCAGCCGCTAATACCCATTCCCGTCCACTGGCGAACCAGAGAGTTCGCGCCATCGGCACCAATCACCAGCGAAGCCGTCAATTGTTGCCCATCAGCAAGCTGTAAACACCAATCATCCCCCAAGCGTTGCAGGCTCTGCGGGGTAGCCGGGCAATAACATTGGCAACGTTCTTCTTCCTGCAAACTGTCCCAAAGCGCCAATTGCAGCACGCGGTTTTCCACCATAAAACCCAACTCAGGCAGATGAATATCGGCAGCATCGAAAACAACCCGGGCATTCGCCCATTCCCAGGTTTCCAGTCGACGGTAAGGCGCACTGCGCATCTGCTGCACTCGCTGCCAGGTGCCCAGCGCTTTCAATAGCGTAACCGACGCATAGCCAATCGCCGAGATCCGTAAATCCGGCGAACTGGCTGCATCAAACGGCGTTGGCATTTCCTGCTCAATCACCGCGACCTGAAATCCATTCTGTGCCAGCCCAAGTGCTGCAGCCGCGCCGACCATTCCACCGCCAACCACAATCGCATCGTAGTGCATATTGGCTTTATCCTCTTTGGTTGTGGTTTATTCACACCAGTAAAAATGCATGAAAATAGTGTACTGGATTTACGGGTAGTTTTTCAGAAAAGCCGCATTTTTATAGAAAGTAAGGGGTTATCAATTCAGCGCAGTTTCCGGCACTGGTCACAACGCCAGCGAACGATTACAATACCCGCCCCAAATGAGGGGAATCTTTCTTATCCGCACTGAGTAATGGCAAGTCGATGACAAAAAAACTGCATATTAAAACCTGGGGCTGTCAGATGAATGAGTACGATTCATCAAAGATGGCTGATTTACTGGGAAGTACGCACGGCTATGAGCTAACTGAAATCGCTGAAGAAGCCGATGTCCTACTGCTCAATACCTGCTCGATCCGTGAAAAGGCGCAGGAAAAGGTCTTCCATCAACTTGGTCGCTGGAAGGCGCTGAAAGATCTTAATCCAGACCTGATTATTGGCGTCGGTGGCTGCGTCGCGTCACAAGAGGGCGCGCATATTCGTGAACGCGCGCACTACGTTGACGTGATTTTTGGCCCGCAAACCTTGCATCGCCTGCCGGAAATGATTAACCACGTTCAGGGCACCCGCAGCCCTGTCGTTGATATCAGCTTCCCTGAAATCGAAAAATTTGACCGCCTGCCAGAGCCGCGTGCCGAAGGGCCTACGGCATTCGTTTCCATCATGGAAGGTTGCAATAAATATTGCACATTCTGCGTTGTGCCTTATACCCGTGGCGAAGAAGTCAGCCGTCCGTGCGATGATGTGTTGTTTGAAATCGCTCAACTTGCCGCGCAGGGCGTGCGTGAAGTTAACCTTCTGGGGCAGAACGTCAACGCCTATCGTGGCGCAACCTATGACGGTGAAATTTGCTCTTTTGCTGAACTGCTGCGCCTGGTTGCCGCCATTGACGGGATTGACCGCATTCGCTTTACCACCAGCCATCCAATTGAATTTACGGACGATATCATCAGCGTTTACGAAGATACGCCTGAACTGGTCAGCTTCCTGCATTTGCCGGTACAAAGTGGTTCTGACCGCGTGCTGACGATGATGAAACGTCGTCACACCGCGTTGGAATACAAAGCCATCATCCGTAAGCTGCACAATGCACGTCCAGGCATCCTGATCAGTTCTGACTTTATCGTCGGTTTCCCTGGTGAAACACAGGCTGACTTTGAACAAACGATGAAGCTGATTGCCGACGTGAATTTCGACATGAGCTACAGCTTTGTCTATTCCGCCCGTCCAGGAACCCCCGCTGCGGATATGGTCGATGACGTGTTGGAAGAAGAGAAAAAACAGCGTCTTTACCTGCTGCAAGAACGCATTACCCAACAGGCAATGCGCTTCAGCCGCCTCATGCTAGGCACCATTCAGCGTATTCTGGTGGAAGGCACCTCGCGTAAGAGCGTGATGGAGCTGTCTGGCCGTACGGAAAACAACCGCGTCGTCAACTTTGAGGGCACACCGGACATGATCGGTAAATTCGTCGATGTTGAAATCGTTGATGTTTATACCAACTCACTGCGCGGTATCGTGGTGCGCACCGAAGATCAAATGGATCTGCGCGTACACGAATCCCCCTCTTCCGTAATCGCTCGTACTCGTAAAGAGAACGAGATCGGCGTCGGATTCTATCAACCGTAACCAGCCATCATTCATCTGACTTGATTGTGGGTGGCTTTGCCACCCATTTTTTATGTTCTCCACGGTGTGCCTGCCTTGACCACATTAAGCGCACGCCAGCATTTTTTGCGACAGCCCCTCTTAATCATCGGTTTCAATTTCATAGCGCTTACATTTGCTTTTGCGAGGCAGAATCCCAATATGGTTATTGTGACTTGCGTCATCGGGCATTCACGATAAATAATTCACTCATATGCCGGACACATCACCCTGTCTGACAACTGTTCACTTTGTGCGGGCAGAATAACGCCAGCACAGTAACGCTCAAGAGGAATAATTTGAACCTAACGACAAAAGAGATTGCCCTTGAACCCGCAGATAACCAACGTTTGCTCAGTCTTTGCGGTCCATTTGATGACAATATTAAACAGTTAGAGCGCCGCTTAGGCATTGAGATCAATCGCCGGGATAATCAGTTCAAACTGGTTGGTAAAAATCTGCTGACGCAAGCGGCGGCCGATATCCTGCAACGCCTGTATGTTGATACCGCTCCGGTACGTGGTGTCATCGGTGATATCGATCCTGAGCACATTCATCTTGCGATTAAAGAATCTCGCGTGCTGGAACAGGTGACGGAACACGTTCCTGACTATGGCAAAGTGGTCAATATCCGCACTAAACGCGGCGTAATCAAACCACGCACCCCGAATCAGGCACAATATGTCGCTAACATCCTCGATCACGACATCACGTTCGGCGTTGGCCCGGCAGGAACGGGGAAAACCTACCTGGCCGTTGCGGCCGCCGTCGATGCGCTAGAGCGTCAGGATATCCGCCGTATTCTGTTAACGCGTCCAGCAGTCGAAGCCGGTGAAAAACTGGGTTTCCTGCCTGGCGATCTGAGCCAGAAAGTCGATCCTTACCTGCGCCCACTTTATGATGCGCTGTTTGAAATGCTGGGCTTTGAGCGCGTTGAGAAACTCATTGAACGCAATGTGATTGAAGTCGCGCCACTGGCCTATATGCGTGGCCGCACGCTGAACGATGCTTTCATCATTCTGGATGAAAGTCAGAACACCACCATCGAGCAGATGAAAATGTTCCTGACGCGCATTGGCTTCAACTCAAAAGCTGTCATTACCGGTGATGTCACGCAAATCGATCTACCGAAGAATTTGAAATCCGGTTTACGCCACGCAATAGAAGTGCTGGCCGATGTAGAAGAGATCAGCTTTAACTTCTTCCATAGCGAAGATGTCGTGCGCCATCCGGTCGTCGCGCGGATTGTGAATGCTTATGAAGCGTGGGAAAATGCCGAGCAGAAACGTAAAGACGCCTTAGCAGAACAGCGTAAACGTGAAGCGCAAGCGGCGGCATCAGATCAGGAGCAAAAATGAGTCAGGTGATTCTCGATTTACAAATCGCCAGCGAACAAGCACAGGGGCTACCGGCAGAAAAAGACTTTCAGCGTTGGCTGGAAGGCGTTCTGCCACAATTTCAGGAAGTGTCTGAAGTCACCATCCGCATCGTGGATGAGGCAGAAAGCCGCGACCTGAATAACACCTATCGCGGTAAAGACAAGCCGACTAACGTGCTGTCGTTTCCTTTCGAGGCACCACCTGAAGTCGAACTTCCTCTGCTGGGCGATTTAATTATCTGCCGTCAGGTTGTCGAGCAGGAAGCGGTGGAGCAGGAAAAAACCGTAGAAGAGCACTGGGCGCACATGGTTGTCCATGGTAGCCTGCATCTGCTAGGGTATGACCATATCGAAGACAGCGAAGCCGAAGAAATGGAAGCGTTGGAAACCGAGATTATGCAAAGTATGGGTTATGCCGATCCTTACCTTGCAGAAAAAGATGGCCTCACCGAATAAATAGAAATACATTTTGTATAGCCCGAAATCGGGAAGATATCGGGTATTTATCTGTTCTACGTCAGCCGCTGTGCCGCTTCCAGCCGTTGGCAATTATCCTTTAACAAGAGTGATGTTAATTAAAACGCATGAGCGACGACCATTCTCAAAACAACGATGCACCCAGTCCCAAAAAGGGCTTCTTTTCTCTTATTCTTAATCAACTTTTTCACGGCGAGCCAAAAGATCGTAACGATTTACTCACGTTGATTCGTGATTCCGAACAGAATGACCTGATCGATCCTGAAACACGCGATATGCTCGAAGGCGTCATGGATATCGCCGATCAGCGTGTACGCGACATCATGATCCCCCGCTCGCAGATGATTACGCTCAAGCGCGATCAAACGCTGGAAGAGTGTCTGGACGTGATTATCGAATCCGCCCACTCTCGTTTCCCCGTCATTAGCGAAGATAAAGATCATATTGAAGGCATCCTGATGGCCAAGGATTTGCTGCCGTTTATGCGCAGCGATTCCGAACCCTTCAGTATGGATAAAGTTCTGCGTTCTGCCGTTGTTGTGCCAGAAAGTAAACGTGTTGATCGGATGCTGAATGAGTTCCGCTCACTGCGCTACCACATGGCAATTGTCATCGATGAATTTGGTGGCGTATCGGGTCTGGTCACGATTGAAGATATCCTTGAGCTGATTGTTGGCGAAATTGAAGATGAGTATGACGATGAAGAAGACAGAGATATTCGTCAGCTTAATCGCCAGACCTATACCGTTCGTGCTTTAACCGATATCGAAGATTTCAACGAGGCTTTCGGCACACGGTTCAGCGACAACGAAGTCGACACCATCGGCGGTTTAGTCATGCAGTCTTTCGGGCACCTTCCTGCCCGAGGTGAAACCATCGACATAGAAGGTTACCTGTTTAAAGTTGCGATGGCAGACAGCCGCCGTATTATTCAGGTTCATGTCAGAATCCCTGACGGTGCCCCTCAACCAAAATTGGAAGAATAATTTGGCAATGGCTGTCGCTTCTTTTCTACAACGCCAGCAGGTAAAAGCCCTGCTGGCGCTCTTATTTGGTGCCTGCGGCACACTGGCATTTTCCCCCTTTGATTTCTGGCCTGCGGCGATTCTCTCGCTTATAGGTCTACAAGCGCTGACGCTCAACCGTACCGCTCGTCAGTCAGCCTGGATAGGGTTTTTCTGGGGATTAGGCCTCTTTGGCAGTGGCGTTAATTGGGTTTATGTCAGTATCGCGCAATTTGGCGGAATGCCGGGCCCGGTCAACATTGCGCTGGTGATTCTGCTTGCCGCTTATTTATCGCTCTATCCTCTGCTCTTTTCGGCCCTGCTCTCGCGTCTGTGGCCGAAGACTACGCTGTGGCGTCTAGCGCTTGCCGCGCCGGTGCTCTGGCAGTTAACGGAATTTCTGCGCGGCTGGGTGCTTACCGGCTTCCCGTGGCTACAATTCGGCTACAGCCAGATTGACGGCCCGCTTAAAGGCATTGCGCCGATTCTGGGTATCGACACCATTACCTTCCTGTTGATGAGCCTCAGCGGGCTATTCGTCTATGCCATCACCCAACGAAAAATCGTACCAGCCGCCATTGCCATCGGTGTTTTCGTTTTCGCATCGCCGCTGCGTAGCATTCAGTGGTATACCCTGCAACCTGAACGTGCCGTTAATGTTGCACTGGTACAGGGCAATATCCCGCAGGCGATGAAGTGGGAACAAGATGAGCTATTGAACACACTGAGGATCTATCTGGATAACAGCGTGCCCTACATGGACAAAGCACCTATCGTTATCTGGCCAGAAACTGCGATTCCTGATATTGAAAGCCGCCAGAATACCTATCTGAAACAGATTGATGACATCCTGCATAGCCATAATAGCAGCCTGATTACGGGTATCGTCGATATCCGGCGTGATGGTAATAAAACTGATTTTTATAACTCGGTTATCGTTCTGGGTGACAAAGAGCCGTACCACTACCCCACGGCGAACCGTTATAACAAAAATCATCTGGTGCCTTTTGGCGAGTTCGTCCCACTGGAAACGCTATTACGTCCACTGGCGCCATTCTTCGATCTCCCGATGTCATCGTTTAGCCGGGGAGACTACGTGCAGCCCCAGCTTTCCGTCCATGGCTTCAAACTTAACGCCGCGATCTGTTATGAAATTATCTTGGGCCAGCAGTTGCGTGATAATTTCCGACCAGACACCGATATGCTGCTGACCATCTCTAATGACGCCTGGTTCGGCCATTCAATCGGCCCGTGGCAACACTTCCAGATGGCGAGGATGCGCGCGCTGGAGTTGGGTCGTCCTCTGGTTCGTAGTACCAATAACGGCGTTACTGCGGTAATTGCACCAGATGGCAAAGTCAGCGCCAGCCTGCCGCAGTTTACTCGCGCGGTGTTGGATACGCAGGTTGTGCCAGCAACCGGGATAACGCCTTATGCACGTTTTGGTTCCCTGCCTCTCTGGATCGTGACGCTACTGGGCGGTATCGCAGCGGTTTTCTTCGGTTTCCGTCGTCGATAACCCCGCATCGTCCTCTTTCCCTAAGGGCATGCTTTCGCATGCCTTTTTTATTTGTGGCACGGTATTTGCCTGTTATTACTCTGTAAATGGTTGCTACTGTATTTTTTTGGATATTACGTCGTTTTAAAGCTCTTTATCAGGGCAAGTAATGCACTAATTTAGTGCATAGACATGAAATTGCTGCTATTTGGTGCGGCGGATATCGCAAAAAATAAACATTTCCACCTCAATCCATTTACAATCAGCTACTTTTTAACTGTATAGACAGTAACTTCGCGCTTTAACGGTGCAGCGTTATCACTGAAAAGTAGTCAAGCGTTATAAGTGATGCAGCGCTACGCTGTTTAACGTGAAGATAACGGGCACATTAACCATACGGTTATTAATGACAGCGCTATAACTATTGCACTGCAACGACAGCAAAGGAGTTAGAACATGCAAATGCGTAAACTGGCATTATCACTGCTTCTGCTTGGCACCGCCGCCAGCGTAGCTCAGGCAGAAGATCTGGCCGGTACATTGAAAAAGGTCAAAGATAATGGCGTGATCGTCATCGGTCACCGTGAATCGTCTGTGCCTTTTTCTTACTACGACAACACGCAAAAAGTAGTCGGCTACTCTCAAGCCTATTCTGACAAAATTGTCGAAGCGGTTAAGAAAAAGCTGGATGCGCCTAACCTGCAAGTCAAGCTACTCCCTATCACCTCTCAAAATCGTATCCCTCTGTTACAGAACGGTACATTCGATTTTGAATGTGGCTCAACGACCAACAATCTGGAACGTCAGAAGCAAGCCGCGTTCTCTAACACCATTTTCGTGGTCGGTACGCGGTTGCTGACGAAAAAAGATTCCGGTGTGAAAGATTTCCCCGATCTGGCGGATAAAACTGTCGTAGTCACTTCCGGCACCACCTCTGAAGTTCTGCTCAACAAGCTGAACGAAGAAAAACAGATGAAAATGCGCATCATCAGTGCGAAAGACCATGGTGACTCCTTCCGTACGTTGGAAAGCGGCCGTGCTGTCGCCTTTATGATGGATGATGCTCTGCTGGCTGGCGAACGTGCGAAAGCGAAAAACGCCGATCAATGGGATATCGTCGGCAAAGCGCAGTCTGAAGAAGCCTATGGCTGTATGCTGCGTAAGGACGATCCGCAATTCAAGAAACTGGTTGATGACACCATCGCCGAAGTACAAACCTCCGGTGAAGCGGAAAAATGGTTCGATCGCTGGTTCAAACAGCCGATCCCGCCAAAAGATCTCAACCTGAATTTTGCACTGTCAGATGAAATGAAAGCGTTGTTCAAAGCGCCAAATGACAAAGCGCTAAACTAATTAATAATGAGAATAAGGGCAGAGCCATCTGCCCTCTGATTGCTGATTCGTGGCAGGACAGACAGGCATGTGATGGTCGTTCCCCATCACATGTTGCCCCGAGAAATTTCGATAAACAGGAAAACAAACAATATACCTGTAGTTTGAAACAGAACGGGAATATGGCCGCTCATCAATCTTCAGGGTAGCTTCGCTACCCTTTTTTTACCGGAGTTCGTTATGTCAATAGATTGGAACTGGGGCATATTTCTACAAGCAGCCCCCTTCGGCAACACAACCTACCTCGGGTGGATTCTGTCCGGTCTGCAAGTCACCGTCACATTATCTATCTGCGCCTGGATTATCGCCTTTCTCATTGGTTCTTTATTTGGAATCCTGCGTACCGTCCCGAACCGCTTTATTGCGAGTATTGGTACTTGTTACGTCGAACTATTTCGCAATGTTCCACTGATTGTCCAGTTCTTTGCCTGGTATCTCGTGGTTCCCGAACTGCTTCCCGTCAACATCGGTATGTGGTTTAAAGCCGAGCTAGATCCGAACATTCAGTTCTTTTTGTCATCCATGATTTGTCTGGGGCTTTTCACCGCAGCACGCGTTTGTGAGCAGGTGCGCGCCGGAATTCAATCGTTACCTCGTGGACAGAAAGCTGCCGGGCTAGCGATGGGCCTGACGCTACCGCAAACCTATCGCTACGTGCTACTGCCTAATGCGTATCGCGTGATTGTTCCGCCGTTAACATCAGAGATGCTGAACCTCGTCAAAAACTCGGCTATCGCTTCTACTATTGGTCTGGTTGATATGGCGGCACAGGCAGGCAAACTGCTGGATTATTCTGCTCATGCGTATGAATCCTTTACTGCCATCACACTGGCGTACGTTGGTATCAATGCCATCATTATGTTGATTATGCAGGTCGTTGAGCGGAAAACCCGTTTGCCGGGCAATATGGGGAGCAAATAAATCATGTATGAATTTGACTGGAGCTCAATTGGGCCAAGCATGCCGTACCTGATTCAGGGGATGGTCGTTACACTTAAAATTACGCTGACGGCAGTGGTATTTGGCATTGTTTGGGGTACGGTTCTGGCGGTAATGCGCCTGTCTCCGATAAAGCCTATTAGTTGGTTCGCCAAACTGTATGTGAACCTGTTCCGTTCCGTTCCTCTCGTCATGGTACTGCTATGGTTCTATCTGGTGGTTCCTAGCTTATTACAAAATGTGCTTGGGCTATCGCCGAAAACCGATATTCGACTGATTTCAGCTATGGTAGCCTTCTCGCTGTTCGAGGCAGCCTATTATTCTGAAATTATTCGTGCAGGTATCCTCAGTATATCGCGCGGCCAATCCTCCGCCGCGTTAGCACTAGGTATGACCCACTGGCAATCCATGAAACTGGTTATTCTGCCGCAGGCATTCCGCGCGATGGTGCCATTGCTGCTGACGCAAGGGATTGTTCTGTTCCAGGATACCTCACTGGTTTACGTGCTCAGCCTCGCTGATTTCTTCCGTACCGCCTCAACCATTGGCGAGCGTGACGGAACACAAGTTGAAATGATTCTGTTTGCCGGATTCATTTATTTTATCTTCAGCATTACAGCCTCAATGCTGGTCAGTTACCTGAAAAAAAGGACGGTTTGATGATTTCCCTGAAAAATATTTCTAAATGGTACGGCCAATTTCAGGTACTCACCGACTGCTCTACAGAAGTCAAAAAAGGTGAAGTCGTGGTCGTCTGCGGGCCTTCTGGTTCCGGTAAATCAACCCTGATCAAAACCGTAAACGGTCTGGAGCCGATCCAAAAAGGTGAAATTACCGTCAACGGTATTGTCGTTAACGATAAAAAAACCAATCTGGCTCAGTTACGTTCCAAAGTCGGGATGGTCTTCCAGCACTTTGAACTGTTCCCGCATCTGTCGATTATCGAAAACCTGACGCTCGCGCAGGTAAAAGTGCTAAAACGTAAGCGTGAAGACGCCAAAGTGAAAGCACAGAAGTTGCTGGAACGTGTTGGGCTAGCGGCACATGCCAACAAATTTCCGGGGCAACTTTCCGGCGGTCAGCAACAGCGTGTCGCCATCGCCCGCGCGTTGTGTATGGATCCTATCGCCATGCTATTTGACGAACCGACATCCGCACTCGATCCAGAAATGATCAACGAAGTGCTGGACGTCATGGTTGAATTGGCACAGGAAGGTATGACCATGATGGTTGTCACCCATGAGATGGGCTTTGCCCGTAAAGTGGCACACCGCGTGATCTTTATGGATGAGGGAAAAATTGTTGAAGACACCCGTAAGGATGATTTCTTCAATAATCCACAGTCCGAACGCGCGAAAGACTTCCTGGCGAAAATCCTGCATTAATGCTCAGATAAAGCGTGCCGCAAGGCACGCTTTGGACTGACAAAGCGCGTCGAGCGGTGGTAATGGGTTTCCACAACACCGTTTCTATTTAGGTAGCCTACGGCTGAAATGGCTGGCGATGGAATAGGTCATGCGAGCATTTGGGGCAATGAGGTAATACCTCCGGCGTGTAGAAAGCAATATGGTGATGACAGTTCTCACACACCAGATTGCCTAACCCCACCACCTCACCGCTGTGATACACCCCGTGATGATTCACATCTTTAAAAATCTCACGCCACTCCAACTGCGTTTTATCCGTGATATCCGCCAGTTCCTGCCACAGGCTTTCCTTAATGACGCGCATAAAAACGCTGTCGGTGAATGCATCCTGACTTTCATTATAGCTACGAGCAAACTCTTCAAGATCGCGCTGAACAGCCTGAATAACCTGATCGATTTCTTTCTGCGTCAGCTCCGTGCCGTCCTGCAACGTTTTACGGGCGCTCTGCACCAGACTATCGAGATCGCGTTCACCGTTGTTTAGCCGAGCCGTCACTGAAGCCATTAAATCGCGGTAATAGTGGGCTAGTTTATTCATGCTTCCTCCTGAATAGGCGGGGTGAAAGGTGATAAAGAACGACGATTCGCCGTCTGGTACGGCATGCTACAAATCGCTACATTGTCTATCTCCCTCTATTTTAGATTATTTTTTCCATTTTTCTGGTGGATTGTCGCTAATTTGCGCAGCAGCTCGCAGTCTATCGTTTAGCAATTAGAAATATTCCCCAGCCGGGTATAGGGTGTTGTTGACCGCGCCGCTTATCGCTATGCTATGCGGATCTTTTGTTATGAATCAGAACAGGCTACTCACGTAGCGATTCTCCACTAAACAGGACCCCTGGCAGCCATGCAAGAGCAATACCGCCCAGAAGAGATAGAAGCGGATGTCCAGCTTCACTGGCAAGAGAAGCAGACATTTAAAGTTACCGAACAGCCTGGCAAGGAAAAATACTATTGCCTCTCCATGCTGCCTTACCCTTCTGGCCGACTACATATGGGCCACGTCCGTAACTACACCATCGGCGACGTGATCTCTCGTTATCAGCGCATGCTGGGTAAAAACGTTCTGCAACCAATAGGGTGGGATGCGTTTGGCCTGCCTGCTGAAGGTGCTGCGGTCAAAAACAACACCGCTCCCGCCCCCTGGACATACGCCAACATTGATTACATGAAAAACCAGCTCAAACTGCTGGGCTTTGGCTATGACTGGGATCGCGAAGTCGCAACCTGTAAACCAGACTACTATCGTTGGGAACAGTGGTTCTTCACCAAACTGTATGAAAAAGGTCTGGTGTATAAAAAAACCTCTGCCGTTAACTGGTGCCCGAACGACCAGACGGTGCTGGCGAACGAACAGGTTATTGATGGCTGCTGCTGGCGCTGCGACACCAAAGTTGAACGCAAAGAGATTCCGCAATGGTTTATCAAAATCACCGCTTATGCAGACCAATTGCTGAACGATCTGGATACGCTGGAAAGCTGGCCTGAACAGGTCAAAACCATGCAGCGTAACTGGATTGGTCGTTCTGAAGGCGTAGAGATCACCTTTGACGTGGTGGACAGCGCAGAGAAACTGACCGTCTATACTACGCGCCCGGATACGTTTATGGGCGTGACCTACGTGGCCGTTGCCGCAGGCCACCCTCTCGCCGCACAAGCTGCCGCCACTAACCCGGCACTGGCCGATTTTATTGCCGAATGCCGTAATACCAAAGTCGCTGAAGCTGATATGGCGACGATGGAGAAAAAAGGCATCGCGACCGGTCTGTATGCGATTCATCCTCTGAACGGTGAGAAAGTCGCTATCTGGGTCGCTAACTTCGTCCTGATGGAATACGGTACGGGCGCAGTGATGGCCGTTCCAGGCCACGACCAGCGCGATTGGGAATTCGCCACTAAATACGGTCTGTCCATCAAACCAGTTATTTTGAATACTGATGGCAGCGAGCCTGACCTATCCACAGAAGCGATGACAGAGAAAGGTCAACTGTTCAATTCTGGCGAATTTGATGGCCTGGATTTCGATGCCGCCTTCAATGCGATTGCCGATAAGTTGGTAGAAAAAGGTATTGGCGAACGTAAGGTCAACTACCGCCTGCGTGACTGGGGCGTTTCCCGTCAGCGCTACTGGGGCGCGCCAATTCCAATGGTGACACTGGAAGACGGAACGGTCATTCCTACACCGGAAGATCAACTGCCGGTGATCCTACCGGAAGATGTTGTAATGGATGGTATCACCAGCCCATTGAAATCTAACCCGGAATGGGCGAAAACTACCGTTAACGGTCAGCCTGCGCTGCGTGAAACCGACACGTTCGACACCTTTATGGAATCGTCCTGGTACTACGCGCGTTACACCTGCCCGCAGTACGATCAGGGGATGCTGGATCCGGCTGCTGCCAACTACTGGCTGCCCGTTGACCAATACGTTGGTGGTATCGAACACGCCATCATGCACCTGATGTACTTCCGCTTCTTCCACAAACTGATGCGCGATGCTGGCTTGGTGACATCTGATGAACCCGCCAAACGCCTGCTGTGTCAGGGTATGGTGCTGGCCGATGCCTTCTATTATCTGGGTAATAACGGCGAGCGTATCTGGGTTTCTCCCATCGACGTTACCGTTGATCGTGATGAAAAAGGACGCATCGTCAAAGCCGTAGATAACGAAGGCCGTGACGTGGTCTATGCGGGCATGAGTAAAATGTCGAAGTCTAAAAACAACGGCATCGACCCGCAGGTCATGGTAGAGAAATACGGTGCAGATACCGTTCGCTTGTTCATGATGTTTGCTTCTCCGGCGGAAATGACGTTGGAATGGCAGGAATCCGGCGTAGAAGGTGCAAACCGCTTCCTGAAGCGCGTCTGGAAACAAGTCTTTGAACACACCGAGAAAGGTGCCGTCGCAGCGCTGAATGTCGCCACGCTGACGGAAGACCAGAAATCACTGCGCCGCGATCTGCACAAAACTATCGCTAAAGTGACCGATGATATTGGCCGTCGCCAGACCTTCAACACCGCGATCGCTGCCATCATGGAACTGATGAACAAGTTGGCGAAAGCCGCACAGGACAGCGAGCAGGATCGTGCGCTGACGCAGGAAACGCTACTGGCCGTTGTGCGTATGCTCTATCCCTTCACGCCGCACGTCTGCTTTACTTTGTGGCAAGCGCTGCAAGGTGAAGGCGATATCGATACTGCGCCTTGGCCAGTTGCCGATGAGAATGCGATGGTAGAAGATTCCAAACTGGTCGTCGTTCAGGTTAACGGTAAAGTACGTGGTAAAATTACTGTGGCCGCGGATGCGAGTGAAGAACAGGTTCGCGAACGCGCCGCTCAGGAACCACTGGTCGCGAAATATCTGGACGGCGTCACAGTTCGTAAAGTGATTTATGTCCCTGGCAAACTGCTTAACCTGGTTGTGGGTTAAGGCAAGGAGGAACTGTGCGGCATCGTCTATTTACGTTGTTGCTGGGGCTAGCGGTGTTAATCACCGCTGGCTGCGGTTTTCACCTGCGTGGCACCACACAAGTGCCAGCGCAGTTACAAACACTGGTGCTAGACAGCAGTGACCCTTATGGCCCGCTCACTCGTGCGGTACGCGAGCAGCTTCGCCTGAGCGATGTGAAAATCGTTGATGATGCGACGCGTCAGGATATCCCGTCTTTGCGGGTATTAGGTTCGAGCGAAACACGCAATACCGTCTCTATTTTTCAGGACGGTAAAACAGCGGAATACCAGATGGTGCTGACGTTGCAGGCGCAGGTGCTGATGCCAGGTGACGACATTTATCCGCTCAACGTGACGGTGTTCCGCACGTTCTTTGATAACCCGCTGGCTGCACTGGCAAAAGATGCCGAACAGGATATCGTCCGTCAGGAAATGCGTGAGCAGGCTGCCCAGCAGTTGGTGCGTAAATTACTCACCATCAACGGCAGTCAGGAAGCCGAAAATCGGTTGCACTCTACCGATTCAACCGCTTCCGCCAAGCGTTCATGATTCGTCTTTATCCTGAACAACTCACCGCGCAGCTCCATGAGGGGCTGCGCGGTTGTTATTTGGTCTTTGGTTCAGACCCGCTCCTGCTACAGGAAAGTCTCGATAGCATCAAACAGGTCGCTCAACAGCACGACTTCAGCGAACATTTCAGCTTCATGCTGGATCCGCATACCGATTGGGATGCAGTTTTTAGCACCTGTCAGGCACTCAGCCTGTTTGCCTCCCGTCAGTCACTCTTGCTGGTTATGCCGGAAAACGGCCCGAATGCCGCGATGAGTGAAAATCTGGTCAAGCTTTCTGGATTATTACATCCCGATATTTTGCTGATTCTGCGCGGTCATAAGCTAACCAAAGCGCAGGAGAACAGCGCCTGGTTCAAGGCATTGGCACAAAACAGCGTCTATATCAATTGCCTGACGCCGGAACAGGCACAGCTTCCCCGCTGGGTTACCCAGCGCGCCAAAGCCATGAAGCTGACGCTGGATGAACAGGCTACACAGCTCATTTGTTATTGCTATGAAGGCAACCTTCTCGCGCTGTCACAGGCCTTAGAGCGGCTGTCGCTGCTCTATCCCGATGGCAAGCTGACGCTGCCGCGCGTGGAAAGCGCCGTCAATGATGCCGCGCATTTCACTCCATTCCATTGGCTTGATGCGCTGCTGGCAGGCAAAGGCAAACGCGCCTGGCACATTTTGCAGCAGTTACAACAGGAAGACTGTGAACCCGTCATTTTGCTGCGCACGCTACAGCGTGAACTGCTGCAACTGTTGACGCTGAAACGGCGCATGTCAGACACACCGCTGCGTACGCTATTCGACCAGCATAAAGTGTGGCAAAACCGGCGTGAGCTGCTGACTCAGGCACTACAGCGGCTTTCTCTGCAACAGCTACAGCAGGCCGTACGATTGCTGACGCAGGTGGAAATAACGCTAAAACAAGACTACGGTCAGCCCGTTTGGGCTGAACTTGAATCCCTTGCCATGTTGCTGTGCGGCAAAGCCTTACCGGAGGCATTCATCTGAATAGCTCCCCCGCTACATCATCGTTGACCGCATTTTTTGGCGGCACGTTCGACCCGATTCATTACGGCCACCTGCGGCCAGTAACGGCACTGGCAAAACGTGTGGGGCTGACGCAGGTCGTTCTGATGCCCAATAATGTTCCACCACATCGACAACAGCCCGAAGCCAGTTCCCGACAGCGCTGCCATATGGCTGAACTGGCCGTTGAAGGCAATCCGCTATTTAGCGTGGACGATCGTGAGCTACAACGGCAAACGCCATCCTACACCATAGATACGCTGGAAGCCCTGCGGGCTGAAAAAGGCGCTGATGCGCCATTAGGCTTTATCATCGGGCAAGACTCGCTGCTGACGCTACACCATTGGCACCGCTGGCAGGATCTGCTCAGCGTCTGTCATCTGCTGGTGTGCGCGCGTCCCGGTTATCGTTCGACGCTGGAAACCCCCGAACGACAGCAATGGCTGAACGATCATCTGACGCACACGCCGAATGATCTTCACCAGCAGCCGCACGGTCGGATTTTTTTGGCAGATACACCACTGGTCACGATTTCCGCAACGGAAATTCGTCAGCGACGTCAGCAAGGTCTGGACTGTCACGATTTATTACCTCCCACCGTGCTCAGCTACATCAACGAGCACAGCCTGTATCAATAGCGCAGGTTTTCCCGTCCATCAGCCCCGGGCTTTGTACCACTCGGCAAAAGTGCGTGATATACTCCGCGGCTGGTTTCAATCACTGAGAAAAGCGGAAATTCTCGGCAATTACTCGGTGATTTACCTTTTTCCTATACCATTCAGCGCTACACGCGTCCGTCAATTGCTGACAGAACGCCATTGAGGGGGAACCTTTGCAAGGTCAAGCACTCCAAGATTTCGTTATTGATAAAGTCGATGACTTAAAAGCCCAGGATATCGTTGCACTCAACGTTCAGGGTAAATCCAGTATCACGGATTACATGGTGATCTGTACGGGCACCTCTACGCGCCATGTCGCGTCTATTGCCGATCACGTCGTACAATCTTCACGCGCTGCGGGTCTGATCCCACTTGGTGTTGAAGGCGAAAGCGCCGCAGATTGGGTGGTTGTTGATTTGGGTGATGTGATGGTTCATGTCATGCAAGAAGAAAGCCGCCAGTTGTACGAGTTGGAAAAACTGTGGAGCTAGTATGAAACTGCAACTGGTCGCCGTTGGCACCAAAATGCCCGACTGGGTGCAGACTGGTTTCACTGATTATCTGCGACGCTTCCCGAAAGACATGCCTTTCGAATTACTCGAAATTCCGGCGGGGAAGCGGGGTAAAAATGCAGATATCAAACGCATTCTAGAGCGCGAAGGCGAACAAATGCTGGCTGCGGTAGGCAAAGGCAACCGCATTGTGACACTGGATATTCCAGGTACGCGCTGGGAAACACCGCAACTGGCGCAACAACTGGAGCGCTGGAAACAAGATGGGCGCGATGTCAGTTTACTGATTGGTGGGCCTGAGGGGCTTTCGCCGGAATGCAAAGCCGCAGCGGAGCAAAGCTGGTCGCTCTCGCCATTAACGTTGCCACACCCGCTGGTTCGTGTACTGGTGGCGGAAAGTCTGTATCGTGCATGGAGCATTACGACTAATCACCCTTACCATCGGGAGTAAGGCGATACGATGAAATATGTGAAATAGTGCTGGATGAAAGTAGAACGTAAACCCTTTCGTGATTATACGGCCGAGTCAGCCCTGTTCGTGCGCCGCGCGTTGGTGGCATTTATCGGCATTTTGCTGCTTTCCGGTGTATTAGTCGCGAATCTTTATCATCTGCAAATTTTGCGTGTTGATGACTATCGCACGCGTTCCAACGAGAACCGCATTAAGCTGGTTCCTATCGCCCCCAGCCGCGGCATTATCTATGACCGTAACGGCATTCCGCTGGCGCTAAACCGCACCATCTATCAGTTGGAACTGGTGCCGGACAAAGTCGACAACCTTAAAGATACGCTGGAAGCGCTGCGTCCCGTCGTCGATCTGACCGACAGCGATCTGGAAAACTTTGAAAAAGAGCGCAAGCGTTCGCGCCGTTTTACGTCTATTCCGGTAAAAACCGGGCTCGATGAGATTCAGGTTGCCCGTTTTGCCGTTAATCAATACCGTTTTCCCGGCGTCGAAGTGAAAGGCTATCAACGCCGCTATTATCCTTATGGTTCTGCTCTGACGCACGTTATCGGCTATGTTTCTAAAATCACCGATAAAGACGTCGAACGGCTAACCAAAGAAGAAAAAATTGCCAATTACGCCGCCACGCGTGACATCGGTAAACTGGGTATTGAACGCCATTATGAAGATCTGCTCCACGGCAAGCCCGGTTACGAAGAAGTTGAAGTGAATAACCGTGGTCGCGTGATCCGCCAACTCCACGAACAGCCACCGCAAGCTGGGCGAGATATTTATCTGACGCTGGATCTTAGCCTGCAAATCTACATAGAAAAACTGCTGGAAGGCAGCCGCGCCGCCGTGATCGTCACTAATCCACGCGACGGCGGTATTCTGGCGATGGTTTCCACGCCCAGCTACGACCCCAATCTGTTTGTCGACGGTATTTCCAGCAAAAATTATACAAAATTACAAAACGACCCCAATCGTCCGTTGATCAATCGGGCAACACAGGGGATTTATCCCCCGGCCTCTACCGTCAAACCTTATATCGCGGTTTCTGCCCTAACCGCAGGCGTTATCACGACGAATACTAGCCTGTTCGACCCCGGCTGGTGGCAATTGCCCGGTTCCGAAAAACGCTTCCGTGACTGGAAAAAATGGGGACATGGCCGCCTTAATCTCACCAAATCGCTGGAAGAGTCTGCGGATACGTTCTTCTATCAGGTCGCTTATGACATGGGTATCGACCGTCTGTCCGAATGGATGACCAAGTTTGGCTACGGCGAGAGAACCGGTATCGATATTTCAGAAGAAAGCAGAGGCAATATGCCAACCCGCGAGTGGAAATTAGCGCGATTCAAAAAGCCGTGGTATCAAGGGGATACCATTCCGGTCGGGATTGGCCAAGGCTACTGGACGGCAACGCCTATCCAGATGAATAAAGCACTGGTCACGCTCATCAACGACGGTCAGGTCAAAACCCCTCACCTGCTCTATAGCTCGCGAGAAAATGGCATCATGGTGCCTTTCCGACAGACCGAGAATCAGCAAATTGGCAACATCCACTCTGGCTATTGGGAAGTGGCGAAGGACGGTATGTATGGCGTGGCTAATCGCGCTAACGGTACTGCCCACAAAAGTTTCGATGATGCACCTTATAAAATTGCAGCAAAATCCGGTACGGCCCAGGTTTTTGGCCTGAAAGAAAACGAAACCTATAATGCACACAAAATCGCAGAACATCTGCGTGACCATAAACTAATGGTTGCATTTGCCCCGTATAAGGAGCCTAAGGTAGCGATGTCGATTATTTTGGAAAATGGCGGGGCAGGCCCGACCGTTGGCACCATCACCCGCCAGATTCTCGATCATATCCTGCTGGGTGATAATAATACTGATTTACCCAGTGCGCCTCCGGCACCACCGGGTAGTGAGAGTGAGTAACAGAGCGTCATGACCGATAGCCAACAAAAAGGATCGTTCTGGGCGAAAATCCATATCGATCTCCCGTTTCTTCTCTGCATTCTGGCACTGCTGGGCTACAGCCTATTTGTCTTATGGAGCGCCAGCGGGCAAGACGTCGGTATGATGGAGCGGAAAGTCGTTCAGATCGTACTGGGGTTTACGGTGATGATCGTAATGGCGCAAATTCCGCCACGCGTCTATGAAGGCTGGGCTCCCTACCTCTACGTCTTTTGCGTGATTTTGCTGCTCATCGTGGATATTTTCGGGCAAATCAGTAAAGGCGCGCAGCGCTGGCTGGATTTAGGTTTTGTTCGCTTCCAGCCATCAGAAATTGCCAAGATCGCCGTACCGCTCATGGTCGCCCGTTTTATCAATCGTGATATGTGCCCACCATCGCTAAAAAATACGGCGATCGCGTTGATCCTGATTTTTGTCCCTACTCTGCTGGTTGCCGCGCAGCCGGATTTAGGCACCTCAATCCTGATCGCATTATCCGGGCTATTTGTGCTTTTTCTGGCAGGCATGAGTTGGCGCCTGATTGGCGTCGCGGTGCTCCTCCTCGCTGCTTTTATTCCTATACTCTGGTTTTTCCTGATGCATGACTATCAGCGTGCCAGGGTCATGATGCTGCTCGATCCAGAAAGCGATCCGCTTGGAGCGGGATATCATATTATTCAGTCGAAAATTGCGATAGGCTCGGGTGGTCTGTCAGGAAAAGGCTGGCTCCATGGCACACAATCTCAGTTAGAGTTTCTGCCAGAGCGCCACACCGACTTTATTTTTGCCGTGCTGTCAGAAGAACTTGGGCTAATCGGCGTATTGATCCTGCTTGCGATGTATTTGTTCATGATTATGCGCGGTCTGGTCATTGCCGCGAATGCGCAAACCTCATTTGGTCGGGTAATGATCGGCGGATTGATGCTGATTCTGTTTTTCTATGTTTTCGTCAATATCGGGATGGTGAGCGGTATACTACCCGTCGTTGGCGTGCCGCTACCGCTAGTCAGCTACGGTGGATCGGCGTTGGTCGTCTTAATGGCGGGGTTCGGTATCGTCATGTCGATACATACTCACCGCAAACTGCTATCCAAGAATTTATAACACGAGGTGAGCGATGCGTAAGGATTGGCTTTGGGTCGGCGTAGCAACTCTGGCGCTTGCGGCCTGTACCACAACGGAACAGCGGCAACCAGCACCACCGGTTACTCAGGTATATAACGGCCCCGTTGAAGAGATCGGTGGCGCGGAGCCGCGTTACGAACCCTACAATCAGGGGACGCTGCAAGACTACAGCATCAAAGGCAAGAACTATCAAATTGTCAAAAACCCACAAAACTTTAGTGAGACAGGCTTAGCCACATGGTATGGCGAAGAAGCCAGCGGTAACCGCACGTCAATCGGTGAAACGTTTGATCCTAACGCGATCACCGCGGCTCACCCGACACTACCGCTGCCCAGCTATGTTCGCGTCACCAACCTGAGCAACGGACGCCGTCTGGTGGTGCGAGTGAACGACCGCGGGCCGTATACGCCGGGCAGAATTATCGACCTGTCGAAAGCCGCAGGCGATCGGCTGAACATCTCGAACAATACCAAAGTGAAAGTGGATTTCATCAACGTAGCACCAGACGGCACGCTCTCCGGCCCCGGAACCGTGGGCACGACCGTTGCCAAGCAAAGCTTTTCCTTACCAGAACGTCCGAGCTTCGGTGCCAGCGGTATGGGTACGCCAATGATGGAAACAACCTCACCGGCGTCTGACAGTGCCGTTCGTCCCATCAGCAATAGTAGCCTGAGCACACCGATGGAAAACGCACAGCCAAGCAGCGCACCGTCTCATAGCGGTGGTTTTCTGGGCGCGCCTTCAGCACTGCGTACTGGCGTGATTGAATCCAGCGAGACACCCGCGGCAACCGCATCATCCGCCGCGACGCCCATGAGCGTCGCGCCTGTCGCCGCCCCCACCGCCGCAGTACCCTCCGCCACAGGTCGCTATGTGGTTCAGGTCGGTGCGCTGAGCGATCAGCAACGTGCGCAAACCTGGCAGCGTAGCCTGAGTGAACGTTTTCGCGTGACCGGTAAAGTCACGGCGAGCGGCGGGCTGTATCGCATCCAACTGGGGCCATTCCAGAATCGTCAGCAAGCCGCTGAACTTCAACAACGTTTATCAGTCGAAGCTCAGCAGCAATCGTTTATTACCGCCGCGCCCGGCACACTCTAGTCGCGGATAACCAGCAGGCTTACCACGCGAAAACGGCGGCTATGGTATTGAACATACCGCCCTTTCGCAAAATCACGTAACGTAATGTCTAATGCCTGCCTATTTACCATCTGCTATAGTGTGGCTCGTTTTTTAACTCATACCCACGGATGTTGTTGTTCCAATCATGAATACTGTAAACACGTCTCGTTTTACTAAGCGTACTGCGCTTGGCGTCCTACTCGCCATTAGTGCCACTTCCTTTGCCTATGCCGAAGATATCAATCTCAAAACGATGATCCCTGGCGTTCCGCAAATCGATGCTGAATCCTATATCCTGATTGATTACAACTCTGGGAAAGTGTTGGCGGAAATGAATGCCGACACGCGCCGCGATCCGGCCAGCTTAACGAAAATGATGACCAGCTACGTTATTGGTCAGGCAATTAAATCAGGAAAAATCACCCCGAACGACATCGTTACCGTCGGTAAAGATGCCTGGGCAACGGGCAATCCGACCTTCCAGGGATCTTCCCTGATGTTCCTGAAACCGGGCGACCGTGTGCCTGTCTCCCAACTCAATCGCGGCATCATTCTGCAATCCGGTAATGATGCCTGCGTCGCGATGGCCGATTACGTTGCGGGGAGTCAGGATGCTTTCGTCAACCTGATGAACGGCTACGTGAAAGCGCTGGGGTTGAAAAATACCAATTTTGAAACTGTGCACGGTCTGGATGCCCCCGGCCAGTTCAGTTCAGCGCGCGATATGGCCTTGATCGGTCAGGCGCTAATCCGCGATGTGCCAGAAGAATACGCGACCTACAAAGAGAAAGAGTTCACCTTCAACAATATCCGCCAGCCTAACCGTAACGGTTTGCTGTGGGATTCCAGCCTGAATGTTGACGGTATCAAAACAGGCCATACGTCATCCGCTGGCTTTAATTTGGTGGCCTCGGCAACAGAAGGTCAGATGCGCCTGATTTCGGCGGTACTCGGCGGTCGTAATGCCAAAGGACGCGAATCAGAAAGTAAAAAGCTGTTGACCTGGGGCTTCCGTTTCTTTGAAACCGTCGCGCCACTGAAAGCCGGTAAAGAATTCGCTTCCGAGCCCGTCTGGTTTGGCGACAATGACCGCGTTGCATTGGGCGTAGAGAAAGATGCCTACCTGACGATTCCCCGCGGCCGTATGAAAGATCTGAAAGCCAGCTATGTGCTGGACAACACGGAACTGCATGCACCGTTAGCCAAAAATCAGGTGGTGGGGTCTATCAACTTCCAGTTGGACGGCAAAACCATCGACCAGCGCCCGCTGGTGGTCATGAACGAAGTGAAAGAAGGCGGGATTTTTGGCCGTATGATCGACTACATCAAGCTGATGTTCCACCACTGGTTCGGCTAATCCCTCTTGTCTGGGGCTAAAACGTCCCCATATAGATATCATCCAGAACTCCCGCACCACGCGGGAGTTCTATTTTTTAGTATAATGGCTAATGCTGACCTATTACTCTCTCTGGAGCGCACATGAAAACCAAATTAAACGAACTGCTTGAATTCCCATGCGTTTTTACTTACAAGGTCATGGGTGAGGCAAAACCGGAGTTAGTCGATCTGGTCGTTGAAGTGGTCCAGCGTCATGCGCCCGGCGACTATACCCCGCAGATCAAACCCAGCAGCAAAGGGAATTATCACTCGGTTTCTATCACCATCACGGCGACCCACATTGAGCAGGTGGAAACGCTGTACGAAGAACTGGGCAACATCGACATCGTACGCATGGTTTTGTAAGAATAGCGCGGGAAAATCAGCCAATGCGGTATGATTTTACGTTGCATAGGCTTTATGTTGCCGTAGGTTTGCATGGCATACTTGTGCATAGTACTGTTCGCTGAGGCTTCCCGCCGTTATAATCGCCCTACCTTTCCTTAACCTGAAGATGACACACTTGCTACAGGATAAGATCATCGTACGCCAATTTGACGTACAGCCGTATGAGCCCGTCTCTCTGGCGATGCATCATTTCACCGACCGACGTGATGAGAATACCCCAGACGAACTCTGGCTGGTTCAGCACCCTCGCGTATTTACACAAGGTCAGGCGGGCAAAGCCGAACATGTTCTCATGCCCGGCGATATTCCCGTGATTCAGAGCGACAGAGGCGGTCAAGTGACCTACCATGGCCCCGGTCAACAGGTAATGTATGTGTTGATTGACCTCAAGCGCCGCAAGCTCGGGGTTCGTCAACTCGTCACCGCGATAGAAAATACCGTAATTGGCACGCTGGCACACTTCCAGATCGAAGCCCATGCGCGCCCTGATGCGCCCGGCGTCTATGTGGGCGAGCGTAAAATCTGTTCGCTGGGCCTGCGTATTCGCAAAGGCTGCTCGTTCCACGGGCTGGCGCTCAATATCGCGATGGATCTCTCCCCTTTTCTGCGCATCAACCCCTGTGGTTACGCCGGTATGGAGATGACGCAAATCAGCGATCTGGTGCCAGGTGTTACGCTGGATGACACCTCGCCTGTGCTGGTGAACACCTTTTTACAGCTAGTTGGCTATTCCGTACCCGAATTTATTCCGTGGAATCTGGACAATCAGGGTGAGCCGCTTCCTGGTTAACGCGTTTCATCCTGCTAATAAAAATCAGCCAGTTAGACGATATTTTTTTGATAAATTACATTTTATTCACATAATTTCTTCATTTTGATCGCGCAAGGGCTGATTGTGGTCAGGCAAGATGATATAATTTTTAGAGTTTTTTAAAAAAAAGTTTAACCAAAAACATAATCCTTTGAATTTGGATAACAAATTTAAAGAAACGATTCAGAACTGGAACTTACGCAAACATGAGTAAACCGATTCAGATCGAACGCGGCGTTAAATACCGCGATGCCGATAAGATGGCGCTAATCCCGGTACGCACCGTTGTCACCGAACGCCAAGAGATTCTGCGCAAACCTGAATGGATGAAGATCAAACTTCCGGCAGATTCGAGCCGTATTCAGGGAATCAAAGCGGCCATGCGCAAAAACGGGTTGCACTCAGTTTGCGAAGAAGCGTCCTGTCCGAATCTGGCTGAGTGTTTCAACCACGGCACCGCGACGTTCATGATTCTTGGCGCCATTTGCACGCGCCGCTGCCCGTTCTGTGACGTTGCCCACGGTCGCCCGCTTACGCCAGACGCCAATGAGCCGGAGAAACTGGCACAGACCATCCATGACATGGGCCTGCGCTATGTTGTAATCACCTCGGTTGACCGTGATGATCTGCGCGATGGCGGCGCTCAGCACTTTGCAGACTGCATTAGCGCCATTCGCCGCAAGAATCCGAATATCCGCATCGAAACGCTGGTGCCAGACTTCCGTGGTCGTATGGATCGTGCGTTAGAGATTCTGACCGCCACGCCGCCGGATGTGTTCAATCACAATCTGGAAAACGTACCGCGCGTTTATCGTCAGGTTCGCCCTGGAGCGAACTATGAATGGTCACTGAAGCTGCTGGAAAACTTCAAAAATGCGCACCCGACTATCCCAACCAAATCGGGTTTGATGGTGGGATTAGGGGAAACCAATGCGGAAATCGTGGAAGTTATGCGCGACCTGCGTCGCCACGGTGTGACAATGCTGACGCTGGGACAATATTTACAGCCGAGCCGTCATCACCTGCCGGTACAGCGCTACGTCAGCCCAGACGAGTTTGATGAAATGAAAGCCGAAGCAATGGCGATGGGCTTTACGCACGCTGCCTGCGGCCCGTTTGTTCGCTCGTCCTACCATGCCGACCTTCAGGCCAAGGGCATCGAAGTAAAATAAGCGAACATAGTTTTTTACACATTTTTTGTGTGGAATAAAAAACGGACGGCAATAGCCGTCCGTTTTGCGGTGAGAGAAACGATTAAGATTCTTTACGAGATGAATCGTGCAGCGCCGTGGCATCATCCGTCTTCGCAGGCTGATCGTCATTCATCGCTTTTTTGAAGCCTTTAATCGCCGCGCCCAAATCCCCACCTAAGCTACGAAGTTTATTCGTACCGAACAGCAGGATGATTAGTGCGCCAATCACCAACAGTTTGGCAATACTGATACCTTCCATACAAACCTACCTGATTAACAAAGGCTGGAGACGCCAGCGAACGAGAACATCTATTTGTCGGACAAGAGTTGTCGAAAAAATTTTTTGTATTCTATGCCTCTATGTAAAACCTTCCGCAGTCCGACACAATCGGCATCTGTAACAAAGTAAGACGCGGCATCGCCGTTTTCGGTTTCATTCAGATTGCTTTACAACTTTCTCCCCGGTATCCCTACAAAAAAACCGTCCGACGGCGTAAACTTTTCGCTCCAAAGCGGAGATGACATGCCTCCCTACCCTCATGCCACCCAACACGCTGGCAGCCTGAACGACAGGGTAAAAACCGCCATTAGGCTAATGATGTCTACGTTCACCTCGCAGAGAGGGCGTAGCGTCTTGCCCTGTGCTGTTCGAGATCGCAAAAACAATCGGTGTAAAAAGTAATCCAGGCAAAAATAATCCAGAAAAGGTTTCTATGTTGAGTACATTACTGGCGGTATTTATTGGTGGTGGAGTTGGCAGCGTCGCACGCTGGCAGTTGGGAGTGAAATTTAACGCTCTGTATCCAACGCTGCCGTTAGGCACGCTGTTTGCCAACCTAATTGGTGCTTTCGTGATTGGCGGCGCATTAGCCTTCTTCCTGCGCCATCCCCACCTCGATCAGGACTGGAAAATATTGATTACCACAGGACTATGCGGCGGCTTAACGACATTTTCGACCTTTTCAGCAGAAGTCGTCATGTTCCTGCAAAGTGGACAATTTTCGGCAGCGGGGTTACATGTACTGTTGAATCTGGCGGGGTCACTACTGATGACCGCGCTGGCGTTTGCATTAGTCACCTGGATGACGACGCCCTGAGAGCCTTAGTAGGAAGCAAAAAAAACCCGCCATCAGGCGGGTTTTTCACGAAATCGGTATAATTAAATAGCGTTAACGTTAGCAGCAGAAGGACCTTTGGCACCGTCAGTAATTTCGAACTCTACACGCTGACCTTCAGCCAGAGTTTTGAAACCATTGCTCTGAATGGCAGAGAAGTGTACGAACACGTCTTTGCTACCATCTTCTGGAGTAATGAAACCGAAGCCTTTGGACTCATTAAACCACTTAACACTACCTTTAATCTTAGACATCAAACTTACCTTTACATGAATGAAAGACACAAAATCTGTGTCAGGTACAGTACAACAATAGATTGACCTTTTGTCCAGTTGAAGTTGGATAAAAAGTGATAAAAATCGCTAAAAATGTATACCAGACGACTTCACTGCCCTATTTTAACCCGATGCAGAAAGCAGAGCGCTCAGTTCTGACCCATTCATTACTTTTTATGATATCGAAGGAAGGTGCCATGGTAAGCAAAACGCTGGGTTTGATCGGAGGAATGAGTTGGGAATCGACCATTCCGTATTACCGCATTATTAACGAATATGTGAAAAGCCAACTTGGTGGGCTGCACTCTGCCAAAATCATCCTGCACAGCGTCGATTTTAACGAAATTGAACAATTACAGTCGCAAGGTAATTGGGCACAAGCAGCCGCTGTGCTCAGTAATATCGCCGTAGGATTACGTCATGCGGGCGCTGATGCTATTGTCATTTGTACCAACACCATGCATAAAGTCGCTGATGACGTTGAGCGTGCCTGCCAGCTTCCCCTTTTGCATATTGCCGATGCCACCGGCGACAGTCTGGCGCAACACGGATTGAAGAAGGTCGGTTTGCTCGGCACCCGCTACACAATGGAGCAAGATTTCTATCGCCTACGTATTCAGGAACGGTTTGGTATCGATATTATTGTTCCCAATCAGGCAGGAAGAGAATCGGTTAATCGCATCATTTACGACGAGCTGTGCCTGGGGAACATTAACGACACATCGCGACAGATCTATAGGGAAATTATCCGGCAGCTTGAGCAGCAAGGCGCGGAAGGCATCATCCTGGGCTGTACGGAGATCCCGCTATTGATTAGCTCTCAGGATGCTCAAGTTCCTCTTTTTGACACCAGTTACTTGCATGCTATTGCTGCTGCGAAATTTGCTATTACTCCGTCATCAATATGAATTAACGAGAGAAAATAGAATTCACAGGTACGAAAATAATAGCCTGTTTTATTCACTCAGGTTTCCTCTTTTCCAAAAAGTAAACTTATGTTGGCCCTTTAAAACAAAGGGTCACACAGCAGGCTTTTCGCTCATAACACGCCAAGGCTTGGGACACCAAGAAAGCCCTTCGCTAAGATATATCTCATTATTTTTCATATAAGACATATCTTATATATCACCATTCCGATACCAATAGTATCAACCCGTTATTATTCAGGAAAGAAACCAAATATCTGATTCTCGAACGTTCGTATTAAATTGTTTGCAGATATTTATTTTTCATAATTTCGGGAGCATAGCATTATGCAACGTATCCGTATCCCCCTAGCGATGAGCGACACGAGTCATTACAGTAATGTCATAAAAAAATCATTATGGCGAAAACCGAAAATATTTTTTCCATTTATTATTTCTGCATTATCTATTTACACATTATCAGCGAAAGCAGAGATTTTTAATAATACGGTAGTTTTTGGTGATAGCTTAAGTGATGCAGGTAATCTTTCCCATGCGCTAGGAATCGGCACCTCAAGGTTTACCACGAATCCAGGGAAAACCGCCACGATGTATGTCGCAGACGGTTTAGGACTGTCAGCAACAGATTCATTCTCTGGTGGAACCAACTATGCCTCGGGTGGTGCCGGTATTAGTAATAATTATGCATTAGGGATTCTGTTTTCGCCGACTATCCAATCCCAGGTTAATAATTATATTAAAAACAATAAAATTAACGCATCAACACTTTATCAAATATGGGGGGGATCCAATGATATCTATGCTATGTATGAGTCAGCCCCCTCAACCGAAACCAGTAAAATCATTCCCGTGGCAAACACTGAAATATCATTATTAAATAATCTATATCATGCTGGGGGAAAATACGTTGTTGTTTATAATCTCACGAACCTTGGGGCGACCCCAGATGCAGCTAATCGCAACTTACAGAAAAAATATCAGGAAGTCGCGAATCAATATAATCAAACCTTAGATAATGGCCTGACTACGTTGAGTCAAAATGGACTTAACATTATCCCCGTCAATACTTACGCGCTTCTGTCAGAAATCATGGCCAACCCATCAGCTTATGGCATTATCAACACCACCAAAGGTGCCTGTAATACCACATCATCACTTTTATGTGGCCCAGGAAATTACACCAGCGGCACAGAATATAGCTATCTTTTTGCCGACAATGTCCACCCTACAACAGGCGTTCACAAGATGCTCGCCAGTGTTGTTTTATATGAAATTTCAGCACCAGGTAAAATTTCACTACTCAGCAAAGCCCCTCTGGCAGTAACGAAATCTCAGTACACTTTGCTACGTAAAGAAATCCTTACCGATACCTATGGCGGCGATACGCGGGTATTCGTCAGTGGTGATTATCATCATCAGGACAACTCCACCAACGATACGTTTTCCAGTAGTAGTAATCAGCGCGTTGCTTCGGTCGGCGGCGACGTGAAATTGAGTGATAATCTTAACGTTGGGGCGATGGCCACGATCTCTAACCAAAAGACCGCGCTTAATGATGCGGGTTACACGTTATATGACCACAGTATCGCGCTTTATCAAGTTTACCACGCCGACCATCCCTGGATGAGCGTATTCGTCAATGCAGGATCTTCTCACTTTGATGATGTTTATCGCACCATTCACATCGGCCCGGCGACGCGTACGGAATCCGGTTCAGTGACAGGGCGCCATGTTGGTGGGGGTATTGATGCTGGCTGGTGGTTTGATCTGGGAAGCTCGGTCAAAACCGGGCCTTTTGCCCGTTTAGAACGTCAGTCCGTTGACGTAGAAGGCTATCATGAACGCGGAAATAATAGCTCAGCCATGTGGTTTTCAGAACAGCATCGTAATGCTCTGATTTCCAGTCTTGGCTGGCAAACTCAGGGGCACTTACTTGTAGCCAGTTTGGATATTAGCCCTTACGTAGGCATGGCATGGAATCATGATTACATGGCGAGTAATGTGCGTCCGGTCACTGCGGGTTTGAATTCTATGGGAGGACATTTCTCTATGCCAAGCGCGGGATCAGAAAAAGACTGGGGGGAGGCAGATGCTGGCGTTATGGTCAATCTTACAACCAACCTGCATACATGGATGCAATATTCCAATGAGTTTGGTGGTAACCCCAGAAAAGGCAACTATGGCGCCAGTGCTGGCCTGGAGTACGCATTCTAATTCTACTCGTACCGCCTGATGAAAACCTTCTTTAGCCTAGTCGGATACGGCGCGAAAGGAAACCTCTCTTTTATTTCCTCAGGTTTCCCTTTTTACATAAAAATAAAGCAGTATTGAGAATGCTCAATACTGCTTATCTATATGATTTTATTCCTGGTATGCAATGACTAACCGTATTTATCGTTATTATTTGCGTAACATTGCTTCAATAAAATCTTTCCAGGTACTCACTTCTGCTTCTACCATGCGAACCTCTTAATGATTAACGGCGACGTATTATACGCACACTTTTTAATCAGGTAAAAGTATTATGAACGTATAAAACACGTACTATCTCCTATTTCTGCAATGCAGTTCACAGTAGATCTCCCCGTCTTTTTTCGGCATGCTGGGCTTATCGCACGATCCGGCTCAGTCAGGCCATACTGCCCTGCACAGCGATCGTCATGTCACTCAATAAGCAGAAAGGATTTTACCCCTATGGCGCTGACCATGTACGGCATTAAGAACTGTGACACCATAAAAAAAGCGCGCCGCTGGCTGGATGAACAACAGGTGGCGTATCGCTTCTATGATTACCGTGCCGACGGTCTGGATGAACAACAGCTACAGCGTTTTATCGACCAACTGGGGTTTCAGGCCTTACTCAACACGCGCGGCACTACCTGGCGTAAGCTCAGTGACGAGCTGCGCGAACGGATCAACAGCGATACCCGCGACAGCGCAGAGGCCGCCAAAAACCTGATGTTGGAACAGCCAGCCGTCATTAAACGGCCATTGCTGATTGCCGATGACGGCAATGCGCTGCTTGGCTTTAGTATCGACAGTTACCAGAAATTTATTGCGGAGAACCAATAACGTGTCTTGCCCAGTGATCGAGCTCGCTCAACAGTTAATTAAACGCCCTTCCCTCAGCCCGAACGATGGGGGCTGTCAGGCTCTGATGATTGAACGCCTGACGGCTATCGGCTTTACCGTCGAAGCGATGGATTTTGGCGATACCCAAAATTTCTGGGCATGGCGCGGCACAGGAAAAACGTTGGCCTTCGCCGGTCATACCGACGTAGTGCCCAGCGGCGATGAAAGCCACTGGCAGCATCCGCCGTTTGAGCCGATCATTCGTGACGGCATGCTGTATGGTCGCGGCGCAGCAGACATGAAAGGTTCACTGGCTGCGATGGTCATTGCCGCCGAGCGTTTTGTCGCGGCACACCCCAATCATCAGGGGCGTCTGGCATTTCTGATTACCTCAGACGAAGAAGCCAGCGCCGTTAACGGCACCGTGAAAGTGGTAGAAGCCCTGATGGCACGCAACGAGCGTTTGGACTATTGTCTGGTCGGCGAACCATCCAGTACGCAGGTAGTCGGTGACGTGGTAAAAAATGGCCGTCGCGGATCTATCACGGCGAACCTGTACATACACGGCGTACAAGGGCATGTTGCCTACCCCCATCTGGCAGACAACCCCGTTCATCGTGCCGCGCCAGCACTCAACGAACTGATCGCCACCGAGTGGGATCGGGGCAACGACTTTTTCCCCCCTACCACCATGCAAATTGCCAATATTCAGGCGGGCACGGGCAGCAATAACGTCATCCCCGGCGAACTGTTTGTGCAATTCAATTTTCGCTTCAGCACCGAATTAACGGATGTGTTAATCCAGCAGCGTGTAGCGGAATTGCTGGATCGCCACCAGTTAAACTACACCATCGACTGGAAGCTCTCCGGCCAGCCCTTCCTGACCGCACGCGGTGAACTGGTCGATGCCGTGGTGAATGCTGTGGAGCATTACAACGAGGTCACCCCCGAGTTACTGACCAATGGCGGCACCTCCGATGGCCGTTTCATCGCCCGCATGGGAGCACAGGTGGTTGAACTTGGCCCCGTCAATGCCACGATCCATAAAGTAGACGAATGCGTTAATGCAGCCGATCTGCAACTGCTGAGCCGCATGTACCAGCGTATTATGGAGCAGCTCATCGCATGATGACATCAGCAATGTTAACCGGAAAAAGCGACCTGCATTTGGTCGTTTTAGACGGTCGCCATCGCCTTCAGCCGGAAGCCGTTACCGCCTTTCTGGCGCTACAACAGGCGGCAAAAACGGCAGGGTTTAACCTACAGCCTGCCAGTACGTTTCGTGATTTCGAGCGTCAGCGGCAGATTTGGAATGGCAAATTTCGCGGGGAACGTCCCGTTATGGATGCAAACAGCCAGCCGCTGGATGTGTCGTCTCTGAATGAGGGCGAGCGCTGTGAAGCGATTCTGCGCTGGTCTGCCATGCCCGGCTCCAGCCGCCACCATTGGGGCAGCGATCTCGATATCTACGATCCCGATTTATTGCCCGCAGGAAGCTCGCTCCAGTTGGAGCCATGGGAATATGAAGAAGGCGGCTATTTTGCCTCGCTGAACGCATGGCTGAGTGCGCACATGCATGAATACGGTTTTTATCGACCTTATGCGCACGATCTCGGCGGTGTCGCAGTCGAACCCTGGCATATCAGCTATTATTCATTAGCACAGTATGCGGAAGAGCAGCTTACCCCCGATCTCATCCTTGCCGCCTGGCAAGATGAGGACATTGCAGGCTATCACTGGCTTTGCCAGAACTTGCCGCAACTGTTTACCCGTTACATTTATAATGTTGATGAGGCGTAACCATGGCTTGGCTGGCAGATTACTGGTGGGTAATCCTGATTATCCTGATAGGCATGCTGATTAACGGCATCAAAGAACTGCGCAACGTTGACCATACGCGTTTTCTGCTCAACAAGCCCAAATTGCCCCCGCATCGTGACAACAACGATAAATGGGACGATGAAGACGACGACTGGCCGAAGAAAAACCCCTGAAAGCGATCCTGACTACATCGCCTGCACGCGAGCGAAGCAACACACCGTAGGCGATGTAGATTCTTACTCCATGGTTAAGATCAGAGTAAGGGTTGCCAACGCACAAGGCGCTTGAAATATAACGGGTATAAAATCTCACCCATAAAATACATACACAAATTTAATCAGGGCAGCACCGAAAAATAAAAAGGTACACCGCACGTATTAGTCACCAATGCTGCCCAACGTCAAAAAAACCAACAAGATAATATTTTTATTTGAGATAGCCCAGCGCCCATTTCAGCATCTGTTCATCAATACCATGCCCGACGGCAGGGGCGATATCCAACGTAAACGACGTTCCCAACGCCTGAAAACGCCGTGCAGCAGCATGAGCATGTCCCACCACAATCACGCCATCCGCGTCACCATGAATCAGGTGCACGACAACATCAGTAAATGTCGCTTCCGGCAGGACAGCAAAACGACCGCTGAACGCGATAACCTGACCCGCCAGCGAAGGCGCTGACTTCAACGCCTCCAGCGACATAATGCTGCCCTGTGAAAAACCGACCAGCACAGTATGTTCTGCGCTAATGCCACTTTTCTCCTGCCAGTCGCGCACGGTATCAACAAAACGCGGCAGATTTTCCTCAATACGGGATAACCGATTCTCCTCCGTGACACCCTGCACGGAGAACCACTGCCGTCCGTCGCCGTAGCCGGTACTAAACGGCCCGCTGATACTGATCACCATTGCCTGCGGTAAGGCTGCGGCAAAATAGCGCCCAATTTGCGCCATACCTGCGGCAGTATCGCCCACACCATGAAACAGCAGAATTAATCGATTCGCCTCTGAAGGCTGTTGAACAACAACATAATCTTGATTCATGTTTCTCTCCTGAAAGCTGCGGCCGAACGCGTCATCTGCCGACATTCGTTATCAATACGGTTAATTCTTACTATACGCCGCGCATTAACAGGAGAAACCGGGAATTACTGAATGAGATATTCCATTTTTTGCAACGACAGGCCGGGATACCCGCCCCCTGTCAGTGCGGTTTGGTGATGCGGATCGTTGAAGCCGGATCGTTCATCAGACAACGTGCCGGACGCACCGGCCGTCTGACTAACTCACCACCGCAATTCGGGCAAGCGTAGTGAAAGACGGCATCTGCGCAGTCAGGGCAGAACGTGCATTCATAAGAGCAGATATACGTTTCGGCATCCGGCGACAAATCACAATCGCAGTGCTCACAGTTTGGGCGTAATTCCAGCATCGACGTATCCTGATTTAACAAAAATAATTGGGTTTTCGCTGTCGCTTTTTTGCGACTATTGCACAAACAATCGTGAAGGAAGCTGAGACTCTTTTCTACCAGAAACCACCTTCTATGCAAATGAGGCTTATTCTCTAAGCTGCCGATCCTAATACCGTTACAGTGTTGCCAGCCCATGCCGCCCCTCTGGGATCGACAATGCAGAGCAGCAATTTAGCTGTTGTACAACCTGTATATGAGAAAGACGAACGACGGATTCAGACAGAAGCAGGACGTGTTATCTAGTCTGTCTCATCAGCCCAAACGTCCTCATACCCTGCCCGGTCGATAATGAATTTCGTCGGAGAAGCGGGTCGAGGGTGGCTTAACTGTCCAGCCACCAATTTAAAAGTGTTTCATCTTCGTCGTTGTCAATATTCTTATAAATATTCGCGAAGTACCACTGCACACCTGTTTTTTCGCGAAAGGCGTCGAAAATGTCGGCAATCTTATCCATCCCATTTCTGGCAGGGACTGCCAATGATAAGTTTCCCTGAAATACGCCGTCTAATGTTCCATTGAGTTGGCTAACCACATCCTTTTCTAAACCAGCGATATCTTCAGGTGGAAGATAATCGGCATAGATATGAATGCAAAAATTACCGCTTCTTTGCAGTACTTCGGGATGTGCATGCTCATCGTTAATTCGGAAGATATCCCCGCGAGCTAGATTTAACGCCAGGCCGGGAGAAGACAGCAATTCGTAAGTGTCCTTCTCGATTTCTCGGACAGGTAGCACCTCAAAGGTTGGCCCATCGTTATCTGCTACATATACACGAACTAACATAGGTGAGTGGTTACCATTATTTGAGTCGGTGATGTATATCCTGTCCCGATGTTAGCCCAAAAAGAGGCTTTCGTGTCTTTTTTCCGCAGGCACATTTCACGCGCAGTCGACTTCGGCTATGACCGAAAGATGCGTGTTGACAGGCGGCTTCTGCCCACGATGCTGACACGTTCGCCTCGGTGCAACATCAGCATAGCGGCGTGATTCTTATCACGAACTGTGTGAATGGCTTTTTGCATCGGGGATAAATACTATGATCGGCATCGCTCAGTCCAGTTGATGATTTGAGATGTTTGGCGATTGTTCAGATCGCGCAACTCGGACTGCGTACCCGCAAAGGGAGCGACTATGCAGAACCGCTATTTAGAATAATGCGCCTCATTAACTTAACGGCGTGGCCAACGAGGTTGTTAGAGGGTTTAATAAAAGGAAAACAAGATAAGGAAATGAGAGATGACACGTAACAGAGATAATATTTACCGGCTCGTGGGCGAGTTGTTGAGGGGCATCCAGCATGGCGATCCTGAAGTTCTACTCAATTTTGGCGTTAGCCCCGCTATTTACGAAGAAATTCTTGAAGAATTGGATAGCTCAGGGGAAAACGTTGCAGATTTGACACTTCCGCCTTACGACATCGCCTTTACCCCCGATCAAACGGGCAGAATTCCCCTGTGCAGTGACGACATTGACGCCGATGCCCCACAAAAGAGAGTCGAGTGTCTACTCTGGTCTGGAAAGAGAAAAACTGACCTCACGTTAATTGCCGACTACGCTGATAAACAGGGAAAAACACCGCTGATTTTCCGATTGTTAGAGACGCAGTAATCCAATTCATATTTTCCTATTCGGTATGTTGCACAAATATCAACATGGCTATTTGGGTTCATCAATAAGCCGCTCAGAGGTATTAAAATGAGAGCCGAACCGATTAAAGGTACTGTCAAATAATTGATTTCATTCGTTGTTAATGCTGAATTTGACTTACTGCATGAGAATGGAATGATTGGGCCAAGTTCAAAGGATGAATACGCTAATCCCCGCAAAAATTACCTGGGTCAGGATAATCAACTGGTCATACCGCCTGATACGTATTTTGAGCGATTAGATATTTATGAAGCGAAACAAAAAGAGAAAGTGCGAGTAGATATTGATCTTTGGGATACTGCGGGTTGTGGTGATTTAACAGCAATAATATATGTCAGTACCTTGGCGGATAATACTTACTTTTCGGTTCTGTACAATTTGCGAGTTTTGTCGTCTTCAATGAGGCAACATCCGTCAATCATCACTGACTATTACCACTTTTCGCCAGTGCTCACACCGTGGCGCATCGAGATCGGCCAGCGCAGTGGCCGTATCTTCTCGCCAGCGTTTCAGAAGCATTTTCCTACCGCTCAGCCCTAGCGTCATCGCTATCCGCTCGCCGTCGCCCGGTGTTTCTACCAGCAGACGTAGCGCAGGCAGGGGCAGAGGCGTATTCATCAACAGACGACAGAGTGACGCGAAGCTCGCTTCCATCGGTCGATGCGCAAACGCAAACCCCGCCAGCTCACGCCAGTCGTCTTCACTCAATGCAATACTCGCTGTATCCGGCGCAATGTGCTCGGTCTGCGGCAACGCAAGATTCAGCGGAATCAGGCGCTGTAACCAACGCCAGTCACGCGCCAATTGCTGGCTTCCCTGCTGCGCTAACTGATGCCCTGCGTCACTCAGCGGCAGTAGTGCCATGGCGCTGTAGCAACCGCTGCTGGCCTCCAAATGGCTGCCTATGCGCACCAGTTGAAAGCCACACGACTGCCAGAACGCCCACAACTCCGGCTGATAACCGAAACTGACCGACAGATAATCCAGCGCCTGCTGTTGCGCCTCACGCATCTGCTCTGCGATGAGCGCTCGCCCAATCCCTTGTCGGCGGGATGATGATGCCACCGCAATCCGGCTCACGCGGCGTGCACGGAGCATCGGTGCCTGCCACAAACCAGCGTGCGCCGCCAGCGACTGCGCCACCAGATTGCCACGCGGGCGTCGCCGCCCCGCCCACACCTCATGAGCCAGCGAGGCAGGCAGCCCGCCTTCCTCTACCAGCCACAGCACGCCGCAAATATCGTCCCCCACCTGTGCGCTGGCGATATGCATGCCCGGTGCATCCATCAGACGGCGCAAATCCAGCGGTGAAGTACGGTAATGCGCGCTGCACAAGAGTGCATAACATCCTGCCAGACGCTCAGGGTGCGTTAGCCAACCATCGGCACGTTCGGTTCGGCTTTCCAGCACAAAGGATGAAAGAGCGCGTACGTCGTAATCGGGTTCCTGCGGAACAGAAAAGGAAGCCGGTTCGTTAAATAACAGCGCCTGATCCAACACCCGTTCCAGCGGATCGTTAACGGCCCAGCGCAAAGGAACATCGAGTGTCAATAGGCGACACTGCGGTAATACCGCACAAAATTTCAGCAGAAACCCTCGTCCCGTTCCTTCATACCCCTGCACCGTCGTGGTCATCAGAATACGGGGGAAATAGGGTAGCAGCGCGGAAAGTACGGAAGACGGAATCGCCGCGGCTTCATCAATCAGCAGCCAGTCGACCTCAGGCGCACCATGCAGGCGACACTGTTCCAATAACGCATCCGGTGCCCAAAACTGCGCATCGGCACGCGCGTGCTGTTGCAGAATATCCGTTGCCGCACGGGAAGGTGCGGTAATCCAGCAGGTGCCGTGATACCGCTGCGTCAGCATTCCCGCCAGCGCCGATTTCCCACGCCCGCGCGCTGCGGTAATCACAAACACACCGGACTCGGCGGCAATCAGCTCATGCAGAATATGCTGCTGTCGCGCGGTCGGTTCACCGCTAGCTGGCTGCCAGTCCGATCGCGTGGCCAATGGCCGAATCGCGAACGCCTGATCCTGCTGCCAGAGCACGACATCCTCATCGGCTAATAGCTGACGCTGAAAATGCTGGATAAAGTACGGAGTAGCAATCGGCTGCTCTTGTTCGCTCCAACGTAGGCTGTCGTTATCCGGTGATGCTGGCCAGGTTTGCCATGCAGGAACCAGCATGATTAGCCAGCTACCCGCCTGTAACGTGCCTGACAGCATCGCCAGCGCCTCAACATCCAGACCGCGGCGTGCATCAAATACCGCATGGAGAAATTCGCGTCCCAGTAGCGTTCGCACCCGATTTGCCGGCAGCGAGGTGACAGAATCAGGCGCATGTTCGCTAACCCACAGCCAGTCACCGGACGATTGACGGCTGAGTGCCAGCGCTTGCGCTTCACACCAGTCCGGTTCACCGCTCAGCACCAGCAGTCGCCGGAGGCCATAGCGCTGTTGCTGGTGCTGACTGGAGAGAAAATCACGCCACAGCGTCATGCATGCCGGATTCATCAGGTCTTGCCGATCAGCAGAGAAAGCAAGCCTGCGGCAATCAACGGCCCGACGGGAACGCCGCGAAACAGCGCCACGCCCATCACCGTTCCCACCAGTAACCCCGCGACAACCGAAGGCTGGTTGCTCATCAGCGACACACCGCGTCCACCAAGCCAGGACACCACCACACCAATGAGGATCGCCAGCAGGGATTTCCAGTGCAGGAATGAATGCATCACTTCACTGGCGGTAATTTTCCCGCTGGCAATCGGTGCCATCACACCAATCGTCAGAATAACGATACCGATGCTCAGGCCGTATTTTTCCACCCACGGGAAATAGCTATTTAAGGGGGTAATGCGTACCGCCAGCAAAACCAGAATCGCCAGCGTGACGGTCATGTTGTGGCTGATAATACCCAGCCCCGCCAGAACGAGCAGAATTAACAATGTTGGATCGAAGTAAGCCATGGATGCGAGTCAGTCGAAAAGTAGTCAGGTTGCGCGTTAAGCAAACAGCGATGATAGCATCAATCGATATCAGGGCCGGTCAGCACATTACGAGTCAGAGAAGAGAAAGATAAAGCAACATTCTGAGAATAAATAGGCAAAACATTTAGGCCGTCACGCTATTACAACCAGACGGCCTGAACGGAAACGATTGCGCAGTTAGTCTAATTTTACGCCGATACGGTGCGCAACTTCTTCATACGCTTCAATCAAACCACCGAGGCTCTGACGGAAACGGTCTTTATCCATTTTGTTCAGCGTCGCTTTGTCCCACAGGCGGCTACCGTCTGGTGAGAACTCATCACCCAGCACGACTTCACCTTTGAACAGACCGAATTCCAGCTTGAAATCGACCAGAATCAGCCCGGCATCACCAAACAGTTTGCTCAGAACATCGTTCGCTTTGTAGCTCAGTTCCTTCATGCGCGCCAGATTCTCTTCGCTCACCCAGCCGAACGTCTTGCAGTAAGATTCGTTCACCATCGGGTCATGCATCGCATCGTTTTTCAGGAACAAATCGAACAACGGCGGATTCAGCTCGATACCTTCTTCGATACCCAAACGTTTTACCAGCGACCCCGCCGCGCGGTTGCGCACGACACACTCGACTGGCACCATCTCCAGCTTCTTCACCAGCACTTCATTGTCAGACAGCAGGCTCACCATTTGCGTTGGGATTCCGGCTTCTTCCAGTTTGCTCATAATGAAATGGTTGAACTTGTTATTCACCATGCCTTTACGGTCAAACTGCTCAATGCGCGCACCGTCTCCTGCTGATGTATCATTGCGAAATTCCAGCACCAGTAGATCAGGATCTTCGGTGGTGTAGACGGTTTTCGCCTTTCCACGATACAGCTCAGCTCGCTTTTGCATCTTTAATTACTCCACACAGTGAGGGTCAAAAAATACGACCCGATATTTAACGCTTCCCCAAATACTTGCCAATTCGGGTAAAGATTGTTGAATGAAGAAGGGCCGGATAATCCGACCCTTGGTTTATGCGTTATTTACTAAACGCCGCCTGGAATACGGCCACCAGCGCATCGTTCTGCGACTGGGTTAGCGTATGCCCTTTGGCATCAATAAATTGCAGACTACTGCGGTTATCTAAATCACCGACCTGCAATTTGTAATCGCCGTTAGGTAGTTCGGGGTTTTTCGCGCCCAGATCACTCCAGGTTCCGCTGCTCGGTGCCCGATATGTTACGGAGACAGAACCCTGAGGACGGCTGCGATCGTTAACCTTCATGCCAATCTTGTCCAACGCCGCGGGCAGACGCTCCCACACAACGGTATACGGGCCACGCACAACCAGCAGTGGCAGACCAGTATCATCCGCCCCGCTCTGCACATCCAGCGAACCCACCGTGCGGTTTGCCAGTGCGTTTTCACGCGCGGTTGCCTGCGTATCCAGACCGTTGCTGAGCGCATTCATCATCAGGCCGGTGTAGCGCTGAGCCTGATCGCTCGTTGTTACCGGCTGGCCGTTCAGTTGTAATCCCAGCAGTTTCACGATCAGCGCAACCTGATAGCCCTGCTGTTGCACGGAAATCTGATAACGCCCCTGATACGGCACGTCTTCATCTTCACGCAGCCATGAAATCCAGTCAGTCGTCAGCGTTTGGTTGGCATCCTGACGGCTGGCAATCGTGTATGCTTTGTCTTGCAGCACGCGGATAACCTGAGACCAGAGCTGGCTGTTTTGCGCGCTGTTTTCTAACAACAGCGTTGCCGTATCTCCTGATATCTGGGTGCGGGAACCATTCAACAAGGCCAATGGCTGCACAGGAGGACGAATATCCAGCTCCTTGCCAACCGCGCCATTCAGGGTAACTGGCGGTACATCATAATCCCCATTCTGCACCGGTAAAATCATCCCGGCTGGCGTATTTAGCGCGTGTTGCGCCGGTGCCTTAAGATAGGATTCATCGCCACTGACCTGACGCTTATAGCGCTGATCGCTGGAACAAGCCGCAAGCAACATCACGACTGATAGGCCAACGACTTTCGCCACCATCGACTTTTGTAATGAATAACGCATTAAATCTCCCTAACGATTACAGCAAACCCGCTTGCTTAAGTGCTTGCCCCATCACCGTACGACCGGAATCGGTCAGTGGTGTCATCGGCAGGCGTAGCGTATCGGTCGCTATGAGTCCCAACTCCTGACAAGCCCACTTCACCGGGATAGGGTTGGGTTCAACAAATAATTTCTGATGCAGTGGCATCAGGCGCTGATTCAAACGGCGCGCCTCGACAAAATTGCCCTGCGCCGCCAGCGTGCAAAGCTCTGCCATTTCACGCGCAGCAATATTCGCCGTAACAGAAATCACACCTTTACCGCCGAGTTGCATAAAGTCCAGACCGCTGGCGTCATCGCCGCTCAGCAAAATGAAGTCTTCACTAACCAGCTCTTGGATCTGGCTTACCCGACTTAAGTTCCCCGTTGCTTCTTTAATTGCGACAATATTTTTCACTTCGGACAAACGGGCAACGGTTTCCGGCAGCATATCGCAGCCGGTACGGGAAGGTACGTTATACAGGATTTGCGGCAGATCGGTATGCTCGGCAATCGCTTTGAAGTGCTGATACAGGCCTTCCTGCGTGGGTTTATTGTAGTACGGTGTGACCGTCAGACAACCGACAACACCCGTGCCGTGAAAACGTTTGGTCAGTGAAACACCTTCGGCAGTCGCGTTGGCCCCTGTTCCTGCGATAACAGGAATACGGCCGTCACTCAGCTCCAGCGTCAGCAGTACGACATCGCCATGTTCGTCATGGCTCAGCGTGGCGGATTCACCCGTCGTGCCAACAGAGACAATCGCCGATGTACCGCTAGCGACATGATAATCAATCAGTTTTTTCAAGCTCGCCCGATCGACGGCGCCTTTGGCGTCCATCGGCGTAACCAGCGCAACAATACTTCCCGTAAACATTGGCCATCCCCTCCACAAACAAGTGCTTCATGGTACTTTTGACTTCTATGCAAAAGCAAGCGCACAAGGGCGTTGTCGGTGCATGACGCAGGTTTTTTTATGACGCAGTAAACGAAATTAAAAATGCTTCTGATGTTTTGCTACAAAAGCAGCCCGTTTACTGCGACATCTACATCATTCGCGGGACGTTGTAGGTTGTTTTTTACTCAGCCGTTCAAATCCAAATATCATTCTCAGCCGTCCGTTCGCCGCCTTCATGACCGGTATTCAGCACGCCTTTCGGTTCAATCAGCAGCAGTTTTACTTCGTGTTCTGCATAAGGCTTGTGTTCAACGCCGCTCGGAACGACATACATTTCCCCTGCATTGATGCGCACATCACCGTCACGAAAATCGATTCTCAATTGGCCTTCCAGTACGATGAACGTTTCGTCCGTTTCGGGATGGGAATGCCAGATAAAATCGCCCTGAATTTTAACGATTTTAAACTGATAGTCATTCATCTCAGCGATCACTTTTGGCTGCCAGCGATCGTCAAATAACGCTAACTTTTGGGCAAAATTAATGGATTTATACATATCGTCTCTCCTTATGATGACGTCCTCAGACTAGCGAAGCAGAGTACCGACTGTATTGAACGATTGTGCAAGTAGGCTAAGGCACGGTGAACATGCGCTGCCAGTGACCGGGAGAAATGCCAAATGCCTTCACGAAATGGCGCGTCATATGGCTTTGGTCTGCGAAGCCCGTCCGAGCAGCAATGTCGACGAGGCTGTCACCGGCCAGCATGAGCCGCCGACAGTGTTCGAGACGGCGCATAGTGACATAGCGGTACGGCGTCGTCCCGAAGATCGCACGGAAGTCACGCGTCAGGCTCCAGCGATCCCGACCACTTACCTGCGCCAGTTCATCCAGCGTAATCGTTTTATCGAAAGCATCATGAATGTATTCACGCGCTCGCTCGGCAGCGTGATAGTCGAATAAGCGCCGCTGATGCCGCTGCCCACCAACGGCCGACAGCGCGTGCGCCAGATCGTAGAGCACATCGTCTTCTTCCAACTCATCAAACGCCTCTTCCATGGCTCTGAGCAAGGGTTCCGTTGCCGCAAACAGACGTGGATCGTTGGATATACCGCCGTTCACGTAGGGCAAAGGTTTGCCGCCGAGTATTTTTTGAATCAGCGCAGGTTCAACGTAAATCATGCGGTACTGAAAGCCGTCGACAGAACCAGCTTCGCCATCATGAATCTCATCAGGGTGGAGCACCAGCGTTCCCCCCGGCACGCTATTGCACAGGCTTCCGCGATAGTGAAAGCGCTGCACGCCGGATAGCGTTCGCCCAATCGCATAGGTATCGTGCCGATGGGGGTCGTAGCCATGCCCACGGAAGAAAGCCTCAATTCGCTCGAACGAGGCAGGATGCTGAGCCTGTTTTACCCAGTCGTTAGTCATTTGATGGCGTCGCATGATGAAAGGTGCTTTATCTCGGGTTACCAGCGCTTACCTTAGCGCGAATGCCCATAATCACGAAATATTGTCTGGGCCGCCGCAAGCGGCGTTAAAAATTGCTCCAGGTTTTTTACGGCGGGCTATCCCTGCCCGCCGCCCTTCGGGCCGCCGCAAGCGGCGTTAAAAATTGCTCCAGGTTTTTTACGGCGGGCTATCCCTGCCCGCCGCCCTTCGGGCCGCCGCAAGCGGCGTTAAAAATTGCTCCAGGCAATTTTTTATGTTTACCATGTGTTAATGAGGAAAAAGACAGGAAGCATGATGTTGCCACGCTCACAAGAACACTATCTGGTTATTACCGCGCTGGGGGTTGATCGCCCCGGCATTGTCAATGCGATTACCCGTCACGTCAGTAGCTGTGGCTGCAATATCGAAGATAGCCGTCTTGCTATGTTGGGCAAAGAGTTCACGTTTATTATGCTGCTGTCCGGCAGTTGGAACGCGATAACGCTGATTGAATCGACGCTGCCGCTGAAAGGCGCAGAAATGGATTTGCTGATCGTGATGAAACGCACGGAGTCACAGGCCAGTCAGCCGACACCCTCTACCGTTTGGGTGAAAATTGACGTTGCCGATTCTCCTCACATCATCGAGCGTTTTACCGATTTGTTCGATTCTCACCAGTTAAACATTGCTGAGCTGGTTTCAAAAACCCAGCCCGCCGAGGGTGACAAGCCGCCGCAGTTGTATATTCAGATTGCCGCACACAGTTCTGCCACGCTGGATAGCGCAATTATTGAGCCAGCTTTTCATCAGCTATGTACAGAATTGCACGCACAAGGCAGTATTAGCGTCGTTAACTATGCCCAATAGTATTTGTGCCCAATAGCATAACGTTGCAATATTATGGGCATATCCACAGCATGAAGAGAAACAAGACGGAGAGTCGTGATGAACACACTGAAAGCCGGTGATATTGCACCGAAATTTAGCTTGCCCGACCAAGATGGCGAACAAGTAAATTTAACCGACTTCCAGGGACAGAAAGTGTTGGTGTATTTCTACCCTAAAGCGATGACGCCAGGATGCACCGTTCAGGCCTGTGGTCTGCGTGATAACATGGACGACCTGAAAAAATATGGCGTTGAAGTGCTCGGCATTAGCACAGACAAATCAGAAAAATTGTCCCGCTTTGTCGAGAAAGAAGTCTTAAATTTCACGCTGCTTTCTGATGAGGATCATCAGGTTTCAGAAGGATTTGGCGTGTGGGGAGAAAAAACCTTCATGGGGAAAACCTATGACGGCATTCATCGCATCAGCTTCCTGATCGATGAAAACGGTAAGGTGGAGAAGGTGTTTGACGACTTCAAAACCAGCAACCACCACGACATCGTTCTCGATTATCTGAAAAACGCCTGATTCGCGGTTTTCACATCGACCACCGGCACCGTCATAGGTGCCGGTTCTCCTGATTCTGGAAAATGCTCACAATAGTTTGTTGAATCAGCGAGTCGGGACAAGACCTCATCTCTTATTTCTGCTATATCACAGTAGACCAACATGCCGCGTTATCGTGAAAGGCAAGTAACGCAGTCACATAAGGCAATAACATCATCATGAAAACGGTAACTAAGAGCGATCATCTAAGCCATATAGTAATTGAAGGGTATAAATCAATTGCTCGCTGCGATCTGCGTATGGGTTGCCTAAATGTACTAATTGGCGCAAATGGTGCTGGAAAATCGAATTTTATTGGTTTTTTCCGACTCATTGCCACATTACTGGATAAGCGATTACAAATGTTAGTCGGTAAATCTGGTGGCCCGGATGCGTTATTGCATTTTGGCCGTAAGAAAACGGAAACACTAAAAGGTGAGCTCTATTTCGGCAATAATGGTTATAAGTTCGCTCTGGAACCCACTAACGATAACCGTATGATGTTTCAGCGAGAAGCACTGTGGTGGAATATCAACGGTGATAACGGTGTAAATTCAGGTCATTTTGAATCCTTAGCAGAAGAACATCGTTCAAATATAAAAAAATATACTCTGCCTGCCATGCGTCGCTGGCGCGTCTACCATTTTCATGACACCAGTGAAAGTGCCCGAGTCAAACAAATCCACCGCATTAACGATAATGACTATTTGCGCGAGGACGGTGCTAATCTGGCCGCATTTTTGTTCCGTCTGCAAAAAAATCACACCGAATACTACCAACGCATCGTAAAAACAATCCAAATGGTGGCTCCTTTTTTTGGTGATTTTTATCTCCGCCCAACGTCAGATAGTCCAGACAGCATTCAGCTCGAATGGGTCGAAAAAGAGCAGGATATTCCGTTTAAAGCCCATGAATTATCCGATGGCACACTGCGTTTTATTCTGCTGGCGACCGTGCTGCTCCAGCCTGAAATCTATATGCCCAGCGCCATCATTATCGATGAGCCAGAATTAGGCCTGCACCCGTACGCTATTAGCATACTCGCTGCCCTCATCAGCAGTGCCAGTGAGCAGCATCAGCTTATTGTATCCACACAATCTGTTGAACTGGTTAATGAATTCGAAGCCGAAGACCTGATCGTCGTCGATAAACACCTTGGTGCATCGACCTTTAAACGTTTGGAGCAGGACACCCTGCAAGACTGGCTGGAAGATTACAGCTTAGGGGAACTGTGGAAGAAAAATATACTTGGAGGGAGGCCACAGCGATAATCATGACAAGGATTAATGTTTTTGTTGAAGGACAAACAGAAGAAACATTTGTTCGCGATACATTGTCTCCCTACTTTTTGCGGCAAGGTATTTACCTTAATGCGATTCTGGCACAAACCAGCCGAGGTCATAAAGGCGGAATCGTCAGCTATGGAAAAGTGAAACATCAAATCACCAGGCTGTGTCAGCAAGACAATAAGGCCTGGGTAACAACGCTGATTGATTATTATGGCTTACCCACTGATTTCCCTAAAGTTGGGCAGGGAAAACCGGTTAATGGAGATATTTATTCATGGGTTGCAGATTTAGAAAATGCCTTTCATGCCGATATTGCTCAGCCGAATTTCATCGCCAATTTTTTATTGCATGAATTTGAAGCGTTATTATTTTGTGAGCCAGAAAAATTCGCAGACTGGGTTGATGACAAAAAAGCGATAGAAAAACTCCACAATATTAAACTTGCTTTCGATTCCCCAGAGTTCATTAACAACAGTCCACAAACCGCGCCCTCAAAACGAATTCTTTCTGCCATACCTAAATATCAAAAAACGCTACATGGACCACTGATTGCCGCAGATATTGGGTTGGATATGATTCGCCAGCAATGTCCTCATTTTGCCGGCTGGCTACAGCGCCTGGAAACATTGAAATCGATTCATTCCTGATAGCGTTATCTCTATGAAATGAGATTTATTTCATGTTGATCCCCCTTGTCAGCACGTTTTTCCCGCTCGGGCATTTCTTTGTTTGCCATCGCTGGCTAAGATAGTCGCAGAATGCTTTCACGTTAGCTGTTGATAAGGTTATCTTCCGTTATGTCTATTCGGTTAAGAAAAACGGTCATGTCCGTCCTGTTTGGGGCATTACTGGCTGGCAACCTGCTTCCTGCACAGGCCGACACGCAGGATCGGCTGCCGGATATCGGCACCACCGCAGGCGGTACACTCAGCATTAATCAGGAACTGGCGATGGGCGATTTTTACGTCCGTCAGTTACGGGCAGGCGCACCGCTTATCAACGATCCGTTGCTGTCCAATTACCTTAATCAGCTCGGTAACCGATTGGTCAAACAGGCCGATTCGGTACGCACGCCGTTCCATTTCTATCTGATCCGTAATGATGATATCAACGCCTTCGCCTTCTTCGGCGGTAACGTAGTACTGCATTCCGCTCTGTTCCGCTATGCCGACAGCGAAAGTGAACTCGCTTCCGTGCTGGCGCATGAAATCTCTCACGTTACCCAGCGCCATCTGGCGCGCAGCATGGAATCACAGCAGCGCAGCGCCCCGCTCACCTGGGTCGGCGCTCTTGGTTCGATTCTGCTGGCAATGGCCAATCCACAATTAGGGATGGCCGCGCTCAGCGGTACGCTGGCTGGCGCGCAGCAAGGCATGATTACGTTCACACAGGCCAATGAACAAGAAGCAGACCGCATTGGGATTCAGGTATTGCAGCGTGCGGGCTTCGATCCACAAGCGATGCCGAATTTCCTGCAAAAGCTGGCGGATCAATCACGCTACGCCTCAAGACCACCGGAAATGTTGCTGACTCACCCATTGCCCGAAAGCCGCCTGTCTGACGCCCGCAATCGCGCCAATCAGATGCGCTCAACGCCGGTCCAGTCTTCTCAGGATTTTCTGTTCGCCAAGATACGTACCTTTGGCATGTATGGATCACCGGATCGCCCGCTCAACGACGATCTGCTGGTGCAATGGGAAAAGGGTAATGTACGCGAGCAGTTGGCTGCGAAGTATGGCCGCGCAATCCAGTTTTATCAGGCGAAAAAATACGATGAGGCGCGTAATGTGCTGCAACCGCTACTCAGCAACGCGCCAGAAAACCCATGGTTTCTGGATATGATGACCGATATCGATCTGGGGCAAAACCGCGCAACGCAGGCGATCACCCGTTTACAAAACGTACCCGGAATGCAGGCGAATCCCGTACTTCAGCTTAATCTGGCCAATGCCTATGTTGAAGGGAAACAGCCTGCTGCCGCCAGCAAAATTCTGTATCGCTACACTTACGCACATCCTGACGATTCGAACGGCTGGGATCTGCTGGCGCAAGCCGCAGCCGCACAAGGCCAGCGAGCAGAAGAGCTTGCCGCGCGCGCAGAGAGTTTGGCGCTCAGCGGTCAGCTCGATCAAGCCATTCGGCTGCTGAGCAACGCGAGTTCACTGGTTAAATTGGGGAGCCTGGAACAGGCACGCTACGACGCCCGTATCGACCAGCTCCGTCAATTGCAGCAGCGTTTCCGCCAGTACCAGAAATCCTGATAAGGAGCATGATGATGACATCAGTGAAAACGTCCGTGACCATTTATCATAACCCACGCTGTTCCAAGAGCCGTGACACGCTGGCGCTGTTGCAGGAACACAATATTACGCCGGAGGTCGTGCTTTATCTCGACACACCACCCGACGCCGCGACGCTGGCTCAGCTCATCCAGCAATTGGGCTTTAGCAGCGCGCGTGAATTGATGAGAACCAAAGAAGAAAGGTATCAGCAATTAGGACTGTCCGACGCTACGCTGACGGAAGCACAGTTGATTCAGGCGATGATCGATAATCCGAAACTCATCGAACGCCCCATCGTCGTGTCCCACGGTCAGGCGCGTATCGGCCGTCCACCAGAACAGGTACTGGATATTCTGTAGCCGCTGGCAATCGTCAACTACAGTCCGAGGATCTCTTTCACAAATGGGATGGTCAGCTTGCGCTGTGCGGTGATGGAAGCGTGGTCAAGCTGATCGAGGGTCATAAACAACGTGCGCATTTCCCGATCCAAACGCTTCAGCAGAAAACGGCTCACGTCTTCCGGCAATTCGAACCCACGCAGTCTGGCACGCAGTTGTAACGCCTCCCCTTTTTCATCATCCGACAAGGGTTGCAGCTTGTAAATTTGCCCCCAGTCGAGCCGAGAAGCCAGATCGGGCAAACGTAAATTCAATTGACGTGGGGGACGATCGCCGGTAATCAACAAACGGGCGCACCCCGTTTCCTGAATGCGGTTGTACAGATTAAACACCGCCATTTCCCACGCTTCATCGCCCGCGATAGATTCGATGTTATCAATGCACACCAGCGCGAGTTGCTCCATGCCTTCCAGCACGTCCGGCACAAAATAGGCGCGTTTATCCAACGGTACGTAGCCTACGGCTCGTTCCTGACGCGACAGTTCGGCACAGGCCGCGTGCAGCAGATGGCTGCGCCCACCGCCTTCGCGTGACCAAAAATAGATGTAGCTACCATGCTCTTGATACAGAGCATTATTGATGGCGGCGAGAAGAGACGCGTTCTCACCCGGATAGAAACTGGCAAAGGTTTCGTCATCGGGTAAATAGAGTGGCAATGAAAGCTGTGCCGGTGTGTTCAGAATCACCTCAAGCAAACGGGCAGGAAAACGGAGCGAGTTTATCACAGAAAGCAGCCCCTGTTGAGGACGCGATACGCACGGCCTCAACGGGGAGAATGGCGCGGTTATGAACGTGTATCGTTCTCTTCCGGCGCATCGAGGATCTCTTCCTCTTTACGGAACAGGCTAATGACCTTAAATACCAGGCTCATGCCGATACCGACAACGGTCGCCAGCGCCATGCCTTTCAGCTCGGTCGCGCCCAAATGCACTTTCGCGCCGCTGACGCCGATGATCAGAATCACGGAAGTCAGGATCAGGTTTTGCGCTTTGTTGTAATCCACTTTGGATTCGATCAGCACGCGAATACCGGATGCACCGATGACGCCGTACAGCAGCAGCGACACGCCGCCCATGACAGGAACCGGAACCGCCTGAATGGCCGCCGCCAGTTTACCCACGCAGGAAAGCAGGATCGCGAGGATTGCCGCACCGCCGATAACCCAGGTGCTGTACACTTTAGTAATCGCCAGCACGCCGATATTTTCACCGTAAGTCGTATTCGGCGTAGAGCCGAAGAAACCAGACAGCACGGTAGAAATCCCGTTGGCGAACATGGAGCGATGCAATCCCGGTTCACGCATCAGGTCTTTCTTCACGATATTCGCCGTCACCACCAGATGGCCGACGTGCTCTGCAATCACCACCAGCGCCGCAGGCAGGATCGCCAGAATCGCAAACCACTCAAAGCGTGGCGTATAGAATGTCGGCATCGCAAACCAGTGCGCTTCACGAATCGGGGTCAAATCCACCACGCCCAGCGCGAACGACAGCGCATAGCCAGCCAGTACCCCAATCAGGATTGGAATAATCGCCAGAAAACCGCGAAACAGCACCGAACCCAAAATGGTGATCGCCAGCGTCGCCAGTGAAATCGTCACCGCAGTGGAATCAACGGATGCGCCATCAGCAGGCAACAGCCCGGCCATTCCTGCCGCGACACCCGCCAGTTCAAGGCCGATCACGGCGACAATCGCGCCCATCGCCGCAGGCGGAAACAGGACATTCAGCCAACCGGTGCCCGCTTTCTTAACAATCAGCGCCACCAGACAGAACAGCACGCCGCACATGATGAATCCCCCCAGCGCGACTTCATATCCCAACGGCAGCAGCAGTAAAACCGGGGAAATGAACGCGAAGCTCGATCCCAAATACGCGGGGATTTTTCCCTTACAAATAAATAAGTAAAGCAGCGTACCCACACCGTTGAATAACAATACGGTCGCCGGGTTAATCTTGAACAGAATGGGGACCAGAACGGTAGCGCCAAACATCGCAAACAGATGCTGGAAACTCAACGGGATGGTTTGTAACAAGGGCGGTCGTTCACTTACCCCGATGGCGCGACGAGTCATCTTCAATATCCTCTGTAGTGTTACTATTTATGTGTGCCGGTATACCCGCACTTCTTATGGCAGCCAGAGTTATCCCGCCCCACCGCAGTGAAGCAGGAGAAAATTGGCTACTGATGTAATAAAGAACGCCACACAGGCTGTGGCTAACCCTCGGAAATACTCAGGTTTTTGCCAAAAAAAAGCCGACTATCACGTCGGCTTACCTGTTATTTCGTACCAAATATTTTATCGCCCGCATCACCGAGACCCGGCATGATGTAACCCTGCTCGTTAAGGCCTTTATCGATAGATGCCGTGTAAAGCTCGACATCCGGGTGGGCTTTTTCCAGTGCGGCAATCCCTTCTGGCGCCGCGACTAACACCAGCACCTTAATGCTGTGACAACCCGCATTTTTCAGCAGATCGATCGTCGCAATCATGGAACCGCCAGTCGCCAGCATTGGGTCAACCACCAGCGCCATACGCTCTTCAATATTGGAAACCAGTTTTTGGAAATAAGGAACAGGCTCCAGCGTCTCTTCATTACGGTAGATACCGACAACGCTGATACGCGCGCTAGGGACATTTTCCAGCACGCCCTCCATCATCCCCAATCCTGCACGCAGAATCGGTACGACGGTAATTTTTTTGCCTTTGATCTGATCGACTTCAACCGGACCGCACCAGCCATCAATCGTCACTTTTTCCGTTGCCAGGTCAGCCGTTGCTTCGTAAGTCAGCAAACTTCCCACTTCAGATGCCAGCTCACGAAAACGCTTCGTGCTAATATCGTTCTCACGCATCAAACCCAGTTTGTGTTTGACGAGTGGGTGTTTCACCTCGACGATCTTCATCATTATCTCCCCATCGGCTAGTGGACGGACAAAAACGCCAAACGCGTTTTTAAACACCGCTTGCGGCGGCCCGCAGGGCGGCGGGCATGATAGCCCGTCGTAAAAAAAATCGCGGGATTATACCGCCTTTTTTACTTAGCGCCATATGATTAAGCCTGATCCAGATCAACCGAGAAGAGAAATTGTCGCCATTGACGAAAAATAGCCAGCCGATGACTCATCACTCGCAAACGATTGCCTACGCTGTTAGAATTAGCACGCACTATTTTTACCACAGTATGTTTTTTAAATACCGTGTTTTCTGAATACGACCCGTAACCTTCGTGGGGACTCAGCAGTGACCGACAAAACCTCTCTCAGCTATAAAGACGCAGGCGTGGATATCGATGCAGGTAATGCATTGGTCGACCGTATCAAAGGTGTAGTGAAACAGACCCGTCGCCCGGAAGTTATGGGTGGGTTGGGTGGTTTCGGTGCCTTGTGCGCCTTACCGCAAAAATACCGCGAACCGATTCTGGTTTCCGGCACTGACGGAGTCGGCACCAAACTGCGCCTGGCGATGGACCTGAAGCGCCACGATACGATTGGCATTGATCTGGTTGCAATGTGCGTGAACGATCTGGTCGTTCAGGGCGCTGAGCCGCTGTTCTTCCTTGATTATTACGCAACAGGCAAACTGGACGTCGACACCGCAGCCAGCGTCATTACGGGTATCGCGGAAGGCTGTAAACAATCAGGTTGTGCGCTGGTCGGTGGCGAAACCGCCGAAATGCCGGGCATGTATCACGGCGAAGACTACGATGTGGCGGGCTTCTGTGTCGGCGTCGTAGAAAAATCAGAAATCATCGACGGCAGCAAAGTGCAGAACGGCGACGTTCTGGTTGCCCTCGCCTCCAGCGGCCCGCATTCAAACGGGTATTCTCTGGTACGCAAAGTGCTTGAAGTCAGTAAAACCAATCCAGAGCAGTTCGAACTGGAAGGTAAACCACTGGCCGACCACCTGCTGGCACCGACCAAAATCTATGTGAAATCCATCCTGTCCCTGATTGAAAAAGTGGACGTTCATGCGATTTCTCACCTGACCGGCGGTGGCTTCTGGGAAAATATTCCACGCGTGCTGCCAGAAGGTATGCAGGCAACGATCGACGAATCCAGTTGGCAATGGCCTGCGGTTTTCAACTGGCTGCAACAGGCCGGTAATGTCAGTCGCCACGAAATGTATCGCACTTTTAACTGCGGTGTTGGTATGATCATCGCACTGCCGGCCGAACAGGCAGACGAGGCCGTTGCATTACTCAACAGCAGCGGTGAAAACGCATGGAAAATCGGCGTCATTACTCAAACCGATGCCGGAGACGCAGTGGTTATTAACTGATGAAAAACATCGTTGTCCTGATTTCAGGCCATGGAAGCAACTTACAGGCGTTGATTGACGCCTGTAAGAACGGACGCATCAAAGGAAAGATCGTCGCCGTATTCAGTAATAATGCGGAAGCTTATGGATTAGCGCGCGCGCAACAGGCGGGTATTCCTACGTGCGTCCTGAATCCTGAAGATTTTGCTGACCGTGCCACCTTTGATGCCGCACTGGCAAGCGAAATTGAGCAATATGATCCGGCACTGGTCGTTCTGGCGGGCTATATGCGGATTCTTAGCCCGGAATTTGTTGCACAATTTGCCGGCAAAATGCTAAACATTCACCCTTCTCTGCTGCCCAAATATCCTGGCCTGCATACACACCGCAAGGCGCTGGAAAATGGCGATCGGGAGCATGGGACGTCCGTCCATTTTGTCACCGATGAACTGGACGGCGGCCCACTGATTCTGCAAGCGAAGGTGCCGGTATTTAGTGACGACACGGAAGAAAGCCTGAGCGAACGCGTGAAAACGCACGAGCACACGATTTATCCGATGGTCATTAACTGGTTCCTGAACGGCAGATTAGTGATGCGTGATAACGAAGCCTGGCTGGACAGAGTACGTATCCCGCCACGGGGCTATGCTGCCGAATAATATTGCCAGTGCCTCATCTGCGTAAGGATCTTCTGTGTAGAGGGCCTTACGCTTTTCCCCTTTATATATTCCCCATATTCCTTTTTTTCTCATGAGCTATGACACTTTAAATATTTACTAATCCTTACAACAGGAATAGCTAATTCTCAGATAAAAAAGAACATTTTTATTCGCCGACATTACACGTACTTTTCATCGGTTGAAAACAAAAATGACAATGATTATCTTTCTTTATCCAAAATTTAATGAATTTTACCATGCGTAGCGTCTTAGTACTTTGCCTGCTCTTGCTTTGCCCACTCTTACAGGCAAAAACCATTACCGATATTTTAGGCCGACAGGTGGAGATCCCAGACAGCCCTCAGCGCATCATTCTGGGCGAAAGCCGTATGCTGTATACGCTGGCGTTGCTCCAGCCTGATAATCCGGCAAAAAATATCATCGGCTGGCCGGGAGATATGGCGCGTTACGATGCGCAGAGCTGGTCACGTTATACCGAAAAATTCCCCCAGATCGGTCAGATCCCACTATTAGGCAACGGCAACCTGCAAACAATGAATGCAGAGATGCTGCTGCCGTTAAAACCCGATCTGGTTATTCTTCCGCGGCTGGCAAAAAGCGTATCCAACGAGGATCTCCTGCAACAAACGCTGACCCGCGCAGGCATTCCGTTTATTTACGTCGATCTGCGTATCGATCTGCTAAACAACACATTGCCCAGTATTCACCTGCTCGGCGAGGTACTGAATCAACCCCAGCGTGCTGCCGCTTTTAGCGCTTTCTATCAGCAGCATATGGATGTGGTGCGCCAGCGTATCGCGCAATACCACGGTAAGAAGCCGACAGTGATGTTGCATCTGCATCTCGGCAGACGGGACACCTGCTGCACCACGGCAGTCGGCGGCAACCTTGGCAACCTGCTGACTTTCGCTGGCGGCGAGAATATTGCCAATGGCACCATCAACAGCGTCTACGGCGAACTCAGCCCGGAGCGCGTGCTGGCTGCCAATCCTGACGTTTATATCGCCACCGGTATGGCCGGGCCAGAGGGCAAGCGCTTCTCTAGCCTAATGCTAGGGCCGCTGGTTAACGCCGCACAGGCCCAAGAGAGCTTCGACACGCTCATCCATCAGGAACCGATTTTGTCTCACCTGCGAGCCGTACAAACCGGTCGTGCGTGGAGCATGTGGCACAACTTCTATCTCAGCCCGTACCACGTTGTGATGGTCGAAATGTTTGCCAAAGCGCTCTACCCCGATCGTTTTGCCGATATCGATCCGCAACAGACACTACAACAGCTCTACAAACAGTTTTTACCTATTGAATTTTCAGGGATTTATTGGAGTCAGATTTCGCATGAGTAAGCTTGTTATAACAAAGAATACGTTCCGTCACGGCTGGCCTTTGCTGGCGCTGCTGCCGTTTAGCATTCAGGCAGCCATTGTGGATGGTAAAGAAGACACGATGGTGGTGAACGCGACGACTGGCGCTCAGGCAGGAAAAGAAACGGGCTATCAGCCGCATAAAACCGTGACTGGCACCCGCACTGAAAGCCGTTTGCTGGATGTGCCGCAGGCGGTCAACGTTGTTCCCACGCAAGTGCTTGAAGATCGTGCGGTGCGTAACATTGATGAAGCGCTGTATAACGTCAGCGGTATCACTCAATCCAATACGCTGGGAGGCACACAGGATGCCATCATCAAACGCGGCTTCGGTGATAACCGTGACGGCTCAATCTTTCGTGACGGCGTACGTTCTATTCAGGCACGTAACTTTACCCCCAGCAGCGAACGCGTCGAGGTACTGAAAGGTTCGTCATCGATGCTTTACGGCATGGGCGAACCTGGCGGCGTAATCAATGTCATCAGTAAAAAGCCTGAACTGGTACAAAAAACGCATGTTGAAGGCTGGGGCAGCAGCTTCAAAGGCGGCGGCGGGCAGTTGGATGTCACTGGCCCATTAGGCACGTCCGGCCTGGCTTACCGTATGGTGGTCGATCACGATGAAACCGACTACTGGCGCAACTTCGGACGTAACCGTCAGACGACCATCGCACCGTCATTAATGTGGTACGGCGAAGACACCACGGTGCGCGTCGCCTATGAACACATGGAATACCTGACGCCTTTCGATCGCGGCACCATTATCGATCCTAATACCGGTAAGCCAGTTAATACCCCACGCGACCGTCGTTTTGATGAAAGCTACAACGCGACACGCGGCGATCAGGACAGCGTCACCATGCAGGTTGAGCGCAACCTGAATGACCGCTGGAAAAGCAGCCTGACCTATTCGTATAGCCGCAACCGCTATAGCGACAATCAGGCGCGGGCCATGAGCTACGACGCCGATACCGGAATACTCACCCGCCGCGCCGACGCTACCGCTTACGCGCATTCTCAGGCGCAAATCGTGCAGCTTACCGCAAATGGCGATGTGGACTGGGGACGTATCAATCACCAATTGCTGTTTGGCTTTGATTACGAGGCAGACCGTACTTTCCGTGGCGATATGATCCGTGGAAGAAACGACACGACCAGTTTTAACATCTATGACCCCATTTACGGCCAGTTACCGACATCAACACGCGTCATCGCCTCTGACAGCGACCAGCGCGAAAACATCGACAGCAAAGCATTCTTTATGCAGGATGCCATCCGTCTTAACGATCGCTGGCAATTGCTGGGCGGCCTGCGTTATGACACCTTTGATGTGATGTCGGGTAGAGGGCGTCCGTTTGTTACCAATACGGATAGCACCTATAGCCGTGTCGTGCCACGAGCAGGGGTGATTTATAGCCTGACATCGTATTCATCGCTTTATGCCAGCTACAGCGAATCGTTCAAACCGAACTCTTCTATTTCAACACAAATTGGCTCACTGCCACCGGAGCTGGGGCGTACTTACGAACTCGGCGCCAAGCTGGATCTGCCGAATCGTATTACCGGTAATCTGGCCTTGTTTGATATTGAAAAACAAAACGTTATGGTGAACGAAGTCGTCAATGGGGAAACCGTAACACGCACCGCAGGGAAAGTGCGTTCGCAGGGCGTCGAGTTGGATTTGGCGGGTAGCCTCACCGATTCACTGAGCCTGATCGGTTCTTATGCTTACACCAATGCCCGCGTTACCGCTGACCCGGAAAACACCGGCAAACGCATGCCAAATGCCGCACGTCATACCGCTTCGCTGTTCCTGACGCAGGACTTCGGCAATATTGGTCTGGCAGCGGGTGACGATTTGCGCGCAGGCGCAGGCGCACGTTACGTCAGCCGTCGCGCGGGTGATGCGGCGAACAGCTTCTATCTGGATGATTATACCGTCGCCGATGCGTTTGTGGCTTACAGCTTGCCGATCAACGGCTACAAGGTGAAATGGCAGCTCAATGTGAAGAATCTGTTTGATCAAACCTATTATCCATCCAGCGGCAACAACCTGCGTGTCGCCATCGGCGAACCGCGTCAGGTCGTGCTGCGCGCCAGCGTCGATTTCTAATGCATAAGCCTCAAACTGACTGAGGCGAAGCACTCATTCTTCAATGAAGTCAACAAGGCCGGGTTAACCCGGCCTTGTTATTCACGTAATCAATCAGCTTAGCCCGCGAACTGCCGGAACAGCGCTTTACCGCGCAACAGTCGCAGCCCCAACCAACCGCCGCAGAGCGACAGAAGGAATGCCGCGATTAACGGGAGCGTTATCCACAGCGTGACATTCGGCTCCCAGGCAAAGTTAAAAACCTTCCGCTGCAACAGCCACAGCGCCGCTTCTGCACCCATCGCCGCTGCCGTTCCCGCCACCAGCCCCAGCACCGCAAACTCACACCACAACGTGGTGCGCAGCAGGCGTAACCCCGCGCCCAGCGTACGATAGACCATCAGTTCCTGACGCCGCTGGCGCATGCCGACCTGAATCTGTGCCAACAGCAGCAGCACGCCGCAGAACAGCACCAGAACGACCATAATCTCCAGCGCGCGGCTCACCTGCTGCAAGACCTGCCCCACCTGACGCAGAATGCTGCCAATATCCAGCACACTCACCGTCGGGAACTGGCGGTTCAACTGCGTGATCATCTTCTCATCGCCATCGTAACGGAAGCTGGTCAGCCAGGACTGCGGCTGGTTATCCAATGCGCCTGCCGGGAAAATAAAGAAGAAGTTCGGACGCAGGCTTTCCCAGTCCACCTGACGGAAGCTGGTCACAGTGGCGCTAAACGGCTGCGTGTCACCAGTGAAGGTCAGCGTATCGCCAATCTTGATGCCCATCTCTTTGGCTTCTTTCGCTTCCATCGAGACTTCGCCCACCTTCGGCGCATCTCCTTCCACCAAGACGTTGTGCTGTGGAATCCCGTTCATCCAGGTCAGATTCAGTTCACGGTTCACCGTGTTGCCACCTGGATCGTCCTCATGGATCACTTCCGTGGCAACCTGCTGATTAATTTCCGTCAGCCGCGCGCGAATAATCGGGAAGAATAGTTCCGGCGTCACATCATGCTGAGAGAGGAAATCCCTCACCTGCGGCACCTGCTCCGCCGTAATATTCAGCAGGAAATAGTTCGGGCTGCCCGGCGGTAACTGCTGCTGCCAACGCTCCAGCAAATCACCGCGCATCACCAACAACAGCGCCAATAGCATGAAAGACAGCGAAAACGCGGCCAGTTGACTGAGCGTTGACCACGGCTGGCGCAGCAGGCGATTAATCGCCAGACGCAGCGCCAGCCGTTTAACCGTCAGTTGCCGTAACAGCAGCAGGCCGCCCCAGCCGATGATGCCCAGCAGTAGCGACAACACCGCCATACCACCGAGCAATGACCACAGCAGCACGCCGCCACCGGACAATACCGCCAGCAGCCCGACAACAATCAGCAGGACGATCGGCAGGTAATAACGCAGCGGCCACAGGTTCGCGACCACATCCTGACGCAATACGCGCAGCGGTTGTGTCGCCAGCAGCAGCCGATAGGGTCGCAGCCCAACCAGCAACGAGATCAGCACCAGCGATCCGAGTGCCCATACCCACGGCCACAGCCCGGAAGCAGGCAAGGCAGCGGGCAGCACGGGAGCCAGCATTTTCATCAGCAGCGCTTCAAACCCCAGACCAAGCACGCTACCGCAAACCGCCGCCAACCCCAGTACGGAAAGCCACTGGCCAATGATTAATCGCCTCAGGGCTTGTTTACCCGCTCCCAGCGTTTTCAGGATAGCGACCAAATCATAGCGGCTGCGACAGTAATGCCCCATCGCCACCGCCACTGCCGCGATAGACAGCAGCAGCGTCAGCAGTGCCGACAACAACAGGAACTGCTGTGACCGCTTTAACGACTGGCTCAGCGCGCCTTCGGAATCTTCCATGCCATACCAGCGCTGATCGGGCTTGAGCTGGGGTTTAATGAAGTTGCTAAATTCGCTAATCTGCTTCTCATCACCGGAAAACATGTAGCGCCAGGTAATACGGCCTCCCGGTTGAATCGCACCGGTTTTCTCAACATCATCCAGATTCATCAAAATACGCGGTGCCGTCTCGAACGGATTAAAGCCCGCATCCGGTTCCTGAATCAGTTCGCCACTAATGCGCAGCGAGGTATCGCCGACGTCCAGCATGTCGCCGACTTTCAGCCCGAGCAACGCCAGCAGGCGCGGTGCCACCAGCACGGTGCCAGCCTGCGCATGCAGCCCCTCAGGGCGCGTCTGCAAATTGCCGTACAGCGGATAGCGTGAGTCGGTGGCTTTAACCTGCGCCAATTGCGGCGTATCACCCGCGAACGTCATGGTCATGAAGGAAATCTGCCGACTCAGCGTCAACCCGCGCCGCTGCGCGTCCTGAAGCCAGGCTTCCGCCACTGGCCGCGATGCGCGCAGTACGCGATCGCCCGCCAGAAAATCACGGCTCTGCTGGCTAAGCCCTTTTTCCATGCGGTCGCTGATGGTGCCGAGCGCCAGCACACAGGCTACAGCCAGCGTTAACGCCAGCCAGACGATCAATAAGGAAGGAGAGCGCCATTCGCGCCAGAACCACCGCCAGATCATGCGTCCTCCCGCAGCTTGCCATCGACTAACCGCAGACGCCGCTCGCAGCGTGCCGCCAGTTGCTCATCGTGCGTCACCAGAATCAGCGTGGTGGCATAATCACGGTTGAGGGAAAACAGCAAATCAACAATACGTTCACCGGTTTTGCGATCCAGATTCCCGGTGGGTTCATCAGCGAACAGGACGTTAGGGCGACCGCTGAATGCCCGCGCCAGCGCCACACGCTGCTGTTCACCGCCAGACAACTGAGCGGGAAGATGATGTAGGCGCTCGCCCAACCCAAGCTGCTGCAAAAGCTGCTCAGCCTGCCCGCGGCTATGACTGTCACTTTCACCGCGCAGCAATGCGGGCAGTTGCACGTTCTCCAAGGCATTCAGCGTCGGCACCAGCATGAAAGACTGGAAAACAAAACCCACATGCTGGGCACGCAGCGCCGCGCGGCCTTCTTCATCCAGCGCGTTTAGCGATTTGCCCATCAGGCTCACCTCGCCCTCTGTGCCATCATCCAGCCCGGCCAGAATCCCCAACAACGTGGATTTACCCGAACCGGATTCCCCAATCAGGGCAATTGTCTGCGCAGGTTTGACAATAAGCTCAACTCCGGTAAGGATGGAAAGCCGATTTTCTCCCTGACCAACGTGCTTACTAAGATGATGAACTTCAAGAATGTTTTCTACGTGCGCAGTTTCGCTTGGCGTAGCACTCGCTGGGCTGGTCTTCGCAAACATGTTTTCGTCCTTTTGCTTCTGGGATTATGCAGCGTACGCGCTTTCGCCGCTGACACACTATTAATTCTGGGCGATAGCCTCAGTGCGGGCTACCAGATGCCAGCCGCTAACGCCTGGCCGACGCTGCTGAATACACAGTGGCAGACGCAGAAGAAAGGCATCGCGGTGGTTAACGCCAGTATTAGCGGCGACACCACCGCACAAGGGCTGGCGCGCCTTCCTGCTCTTTTGAAACAGCATCAGCCACGCTGGGTGTTGATTGAACTGGGCGGCAACGATGGCCTTCGGGGATTTCCGGCCCCCAATATTGAGCAGGATCTGGCAAAAATCATCACGCTGGTGAAACAGGCTAACGCCCAGCCGCTGCTCATGCAGATCCGGTTGCCGACCAACTATGGCCGCCGCTACACCGAGTCATTCAGCAATATCTACCCCAAACTCGCGGAACAGTTTGCACTTCCTCTGCTGCCTTTCTTTATGGAGCAGGTGTATCTTAAACCGGAGTGGATCATGGAAGATGGTATCCATCCAACCCGTGATGCCCAACCGTTTATCGCAGAATGGATGGCGAAGCAGCTAGACCCCTTAGTTAACCATGAGTCTGAATAAATAGGCTTTTGAATTAGGTAAAGTTATGCAAAAAACGGTCTTCATTACCGGTTGCTCCAGCGGCATTGGCCTGATTGCCGCTCAGGATCTGCAAAAACGCGGCTATCGTGTGATTGCGGCCTGCCGCCGCGCAGAGGATGTTGCGCGTCTAGCCGCGTTGGGTCTGGAAGCAATTACGCTCGATCTGGATGACAGCGCCAGCGTCGAACAAGCGGCTGCGGAGGTGCTCAGACTGACTGATCATCGCCTGTACGGCCTGTTCAACAACGCCGGATATGGCCTGTATGGCCCGCTGAATACCATTTCGCGCCAGCAGCTTGAACAGCAATTTTCCAGCAATCTATTCGGCACCCATCAGCTCACCCAGTTGCTGCTCCCCGCCATGCTACCGCACGGTGAAGGCCGCATCATCCAGACCAGTTCCGTGTTGGGGCTGGTGTCCACACCAGGACGCGGCGCCTATGCCGCCAGCAAATATGCGCTGGAAGCGTGGTCAGATGCATTGCGTATGGAACTCCACGGCAGCGGCCTGCACGTCAGCCTGATCGAGCCTGGCCCGATCAGTACGCGCTTCACCCACAACGTCGCACAGACGCAGACGGACAAGCCGGTAACCAATCCCGGCATCGCTAAACGTTTCACACTGCCGCCGGAGGCGATATTGCCAAAGCTTCACCATGCGCTGGAAAGTTCGCGGCCCAAATTGCGCTATCCGGTGACGCTGGTGGCTCACGCGTTAACCTGGCTGCGCCGTCTGTTACCGGGGTGTCTGCTGGATAAGGTTGTGCGCGGATAAGGCAGTAAATGCGCATTCCCCCCTACACGAGGCTTGCAAATAACACTGGCAGGCCTCATGTAAGGGTCAGATGAATTCAAGAAGTAAGAGAGACTACTCATGTTAGAACAACAAGCGACTATCGTTGACGTCAACGAATCTAACCTGCATCAGGTGTTGGAACACTCCATGACACTGCCGGTTCTGTTTTACTTCTGGTCAGGGCGCAGTCAGCACTGTCTGGAGTTGGAACCGGTGCTGGACAAGCTGGCACAGGAATACGCAGGACAATTTGTTCTGGCAAAAGTTGACTGTGATGCCGAACAACGCGTCGCCGCCCAGTTTGGCCTGCGTTCCATCCCAACCGTTTATCTGTTCAAAGACGGACAGCCGCTGGATGGTTTTCAGGGGCCGCAGCCGGAAGAGGCAATTCGTGAATTGCTGAAACGCGCGTTGCCGAAAGAAGAAGAACTGAAAGTCGCAGAGGCGCATCAACTGATTCAGGAGGATAAACTGCCGGAAGCGATGCAGGTGCTGAAAGACGCCTGGCACCTCAGCCAACAGCGCAGCGACATTGGTCTGATGCTGGCGGAAGTGCAGATTCAAATTAAACGCAGTGAAGATGCCGAAGCGGTATTGGCAACCATTCCGTTGCAAGATCAGGACACGCGCTATCACAGTCTCGTGGCGCAGATTGAATTGCTGAAACAAGCAGCAGACACGCCGGAAATTCAGCATCTCCAGCAGCAACTGGATGCCGACCCGCAAAATGCGGAGCTGGCGGTGCAGTTGGCGCTGCAACTGCATCAGGTCGGCCGCAATGAAGAAGCGCTTGAGCTGCTGATGGGCTTCCTGAAGAAAGATCTGACCGTGGCTAACGGCAACGCACGTAAAACGCTGATGGACATCATGGCCGCCCTCGGCACCGGCGACGCCCTCGCCGCCCGTTACCGCCGCCAGCTCTATTCGTTGTTATATTGATTGGTATAATTTACCCAAGCTATCCCGTAGCCCCTTCACAGGGGCTTTTTCTTATACACAGATACAGGGATACAGCGCAGGTTTTGACGTTACTCGGCGTAAAAAATTGCGCTGAGGTGAGCGTTACCGCCGAGTGAGCGGCATGGACGCCGCGAAAGCCAGTGCCGCGTCGGACAAAAACGTCAGAGACGTTTTTGAACAGCACTTGTGCTGGCCCGAAGGGCGAGCCCCATTTATGGGGCGAGTAAACGCGTCACTGGCGGCTCGACAAGTGGGAACGAACGCCGAAGGCACCGCACAGCGGCGCAATTCACGCCAAAAGCCTAGGGGTCACGGGGCGAGCGGCGCTTGAGCCGCCCCGTGTCGGGCGCGTGCTACGAGGTAGCATGAAAATGACGGTACTGTCGCGCACGAAACTATCCCCAAAAACCGAATAGAAATGTGCCCAAGAAGCAGATTCTCGATTCCCCCGCTAACTACAGCGTCTCCAACACCGTGATCCAGCCGTGACCGCCGTATACTGACCAACCGTTTAGCCAGCGACGCAGCATGTTCATCGCCAGCATCGCAACGACTTCCTGATGGGTTTTCAGGCTGTAGCGCTGTACGTTGAACTGTATCGTTTGGGCGAAAGATCCTTCCGGCGTATGCAGCGCTAACGACAACTCAGCATCATGTCGTTGCCCCACGACCAGCGCTAATGACGCCCCCTGACGCTCCGCCAGATGACGGGCATAATCCGCCAGCCCAGACAGGCTGCTATTCTCAACGTTAGCCAGCAGTTCGCCCCCCGCTAATGGAACATTCGCCGACTGAAGCTGCCAGTTGAGCAGCCCGGCGGTGAAGTGTTCACTCACTGCCAGCGTCATATCACGCTCCGCAAAACGTCGCGCCAACTGCGCCGGAAGACCTTCCGTGCCTTCAAAGAGGGTATTCTCTCCTGCCACCGCGCGCACCGTTTCCCACAGTTGCGTCATCTTTTCTTGCTGTGCGGCAGGGCCAGTTAATTTCAGCTCGATAATCGGCATCGAAGAGCGGTAGCCCAGCACTACGCCCGTCGGTAGCGCCATGCCATCCAACTGGCTTGCCAGATCGCTCTCGGAGCGACCAAAGGTGGTCAAGCGCAGGCATAGCGGCGCATCAGCGACAGCAAAACGCTCGCGCAAGCGCGGCATGATTTGCTGATCGACCATAACCTTAAACTCAGAGGGCACGCCCGGCGTAAAGAACATCAGGCACTTGTTCAGTTGCAACGCAAAACCACAGGCGGTGCCAACCGGGTTATCCACCATCTCCGCGCTGGCGGGAATTTGTGCCTGCTTGCGGTTGCTGGGCGCCATCACTCTGCCGCGATCGGCGAAAAAAGCCTCCATACGCGCCAGCCATTCAGCATGTTCAACCAGCCCTTCTCCTGCTGCCGTAGCCGCCGCCAGTGCACTCAGATCGTCGCTGGTTGGCCCTAACCCCCCGTTGACAATCAGGATATCGGCGATCTGGCTACGTTGCGTGATCGCCGTCACCAGCGACTCAAGATCGTCCCCCACCGTCATCCGGCTGGTCATCGGTAATCCCTGCTGGAACAAATAATCCGCCAACCAGGCCGCATTGGTATCAATAATCTGACCATGCAGCACTTCATCGCCGGTACATAACATCTCGACCCTAAGCATTTCTTTATTCCTCGTGACGATCCTGAAACCACTTTAAAAAGTTGTATGAGCAAACACAATGTTTCTTTCAACCTGCCCGATAGCGTACGCGCCCGACGATCCAGGCTTGAGTGTAAATATAAAATTACACCCTGCGTAACCGCGTTTTGACAGAAATCACTGAATCCTCTACCCTGCTGCCAAAAATATCTGGATAGCCACGCTATATAGAGGAATAGGTGAAAAATCGCACTCTTGGCAGTATTTTTATCGTTGCAGGAACCACAATTGGAGCAGGAATGTTGGCGATGCCGCTGGCAACCGCTGGCGTCGGATTTGGTACGACCTTGATGATATTGATCGGTTTATGGGCGCTGATGTGTTACAGCGCCTTGCTGCTGGTTGAAGTGTATCAACATCAGCCATCACAGACTGGATTAGGCACGTTGGCAAAAATCTACCTCGGTCGCTGGGGACAGTGGATTACCGGCTTCAGCATGCTATTTCTGATGTATGCGCTCACTGCGGCTTACATCAGCGGCGCAGGTGAACTGCTCGCCAGCAGTATTAGCCAGTGGAGTGGCTACGCGCTTCCGCTGCCTGCGGGCATTTTACTTTTCACTCTGGTGGCAGGCGGCGTTGTCTGTATCGGCACATCTTCCGTTGATTTGTTTAACCGCCTCCTGTTTAGCGGCAAAGTGCTGATGCTCGTCATCATGCTCACCGTCATGGTGCCACATATTCAGCGCGTCAATCTCCTCACGCTCCCGCTGCAACAGGGTCTGACGCTCTCGGCGTTACCGGTCATTCTGACGTCGTTCGGCTTCCACGGCAGTATCCCCAGCATTGTTCACTACATGGGGGGAGACAGCCGCAAGCTGCGCAAGATATTCCTTATCGGTAGCGTCATACCGTTAATCGCCTACATTTTCTGGCAGCTCGCCATGCTAGGCAGCCTCAGTTCTTCGACATTCAACGCGATTTTGATCAATCAGGCGGGATTGAATGGGCTAATGCAGGCAATTCGCACGCTGGTTGCCTCGCCGCACGTTGAAGTAGCCGTCCATCTGTTTGCCGATCTGGCGCTGGCGACCTCGTTCCTCGGCGTAGCACTTGGATTATTCGATTATTTAGCCGATCTCTTTAAGCGTAAAAATAGCGCTACAGGGCGGGTGCAAACCGGTTTGCTGACGTTTATCCCACCGCTGGTGTTCGCACTCTTTTATCCGCAGGGGTTTGTGCTGGCGCTGGGCTATGCAGCAATCGCACTGGCTGTGCTGGCATTGCTCATTCCCGTTATGCTGAGCTGGCAGGTACGCAAGCAGAATCCCGAGATACGCGCAACACGCGGTGGCGCTCCGGTTCTGGCGCTGGTTTTCGCCAGCGGCGTAGGCATCATCCTGATCCAACTGGTGATGGTCGCAGGCGGGTTACCGTCCATCAGCTAACCTTACACGCAGTGTGACGGTAAAGGATGACCGTCATAAAAAAGAGCGTG